>NZ_JBBJNI010000206.1:0-5781 GCF_037719425.1 Daejeonella sp.
TCTGGCGTTTTCTTGGCACCACTTCTAAAATACGGTGGATGGATCCTATGAATCCCATATCCATCATTTTATCAGCCTCGTCCATAACAAGAAACTTCAAATATTGAGTGTTGATATTGCCGGCAAGGTAAAGATCTAGAAACCTCCCTGGAGTGGTTATAATAATGTCAACTCCTTTCTTTAATTCAGCGATCTGTGTCTTTGGCCCAAGGCCTCCATAAAGCACCACCGTGCGCAGATCAGTATACTTGGCAAAAACCCGAACATTCTCTTCGATCTGCATGGCCAGTTCGCGGGTCGGCGCTATAATTAAAGCACGCGCATCAACGCCCTGAGCATATTTTAGCTTCATTAGCATCGGAAGCACGAAGGCAGCGGTTTTACCCGTTCCCGTCTGCGCTATACCCATAATATCTTGCCCGGACAAAATAGGCATGATCGCTTTTTCCTGAATTGGCGTTGGCAAAGTATAGCCTGCGTCTGCAACAGCATTCAGGATCTGGCGATTAAGCTTAAAGTCTTCAAAAGATAATGACATGGGTCAAAGGTACGAATAGGTATGAGGTATTGATCAGTACGATTGATGAATTCAACTGAAAGCTACTGCTGCCGCCCGCGTTTAGTCTACTTCTGACCCTGCTGCTATTTACGGTTTGCCGACGTACCAATCCGCTTTAACATTCAAAATGTATTTATTTAACGGGTAAATTTCCTGGATCTGTGGGGCGCTGATTTTGTTAGATATATCTGATGACATTCCTGAATAATTTGCGAAATTTGCAGTATTTCAAACACAGGTTCCGATGTCTTCTATACTCATAAAATCCGCTACAATTATCAATGAAGGAAAATCTTTTCAAAGCGATTTGCTTATAAAAGATGGTATAATTAAAAAGATTGCCGGGGATATCGATGAGCCTGCAGACAAAGTCATTGATGCTGAAGGCTTACATCTTTTTCCGGGATGTATTGATGACCAGGTGCACTTCCGTGAGCCGGGCCTGACACATAAAGCAGATATTTTTACAGAAAGCAGAGCCGCAGTTGCGGGCGGTATCACATCGTTCATGGAAATGCCTAACACGATCCCCAATACGCTCACCCAGAAATTGCTCGAAGATAAGTATGAAATTGCTTCAAAAAACTCGGTAGCCAATTACTCCTTTTTTATGGGGGCTGGTAACGATAATCTGGATGAGGTTTTAAAAACAGACCCCCGAACGGTTTGTGGTATAAAGGTTTTTATGGGTTCATCTACGGGCAATATGCTGGTCGACAATGAAAAGACCCTCGAAGGTATTTTTAGCAAAGCGCCTATATTGGTCGCCGTCCATTGCGAGGATGAAGCCACCATTCGTAAAAATACTGAGAATTTTAAAGCTTTGTATGGAGACAAGCTCACACCAGAAATGCACCCGCAAATCCGTAGTGCAGAAGCTTGCTATAAATCTTCTTCTTTTGCTATAAAGCTTGCGAAAAAGCATAATACTCGCTTACACATTCTTCATATATCGTCGGCCCTCGAAACACATCTTTTTGAAAATTCTGTTCCGTTATCCGAAAAACGCATCACTGCCGAAGCATGTATCCATCATCTTTGGTTTTCCGATAAAGATTACCCGAAAAAAGGCAACTGGATCAAATGGAACCCGGCGATTAAATCCGGCGAAGACCGCGAAGCTATACTTCAAGCAGTGTTAGATGGAAAAATAGATGTTATAGCTACCGATCATGCACCACATACTATAGAGGAAAAATCACAGCCTTACATCAACGCTCCATCTGGTGGGCCTCTGGTTCAACATGCATTGATTGCGATGCTTCAGCTTTTCGAACAGGGAAAGATCAGCCTTGAAAAGATAGCCGAAAAGATGGCACATAACCCAGCTATATGTTTTCAGATTGAAAAGCGGGGCTTTATTCGCGAAGGGTATTGGGCTGACCTGGTTTTGGTGAACCTGGCTAAACCAATGGAAGTAAGGAAAGATAACGTTTTGTCTAAATGTGGATGGAGTCCGTTCGAGGGATTGATTTTTAGCTCATCCATAAACACGACGATCGTTTCAGGCAGAGTGGCGTATGAAAATGGTAAAGTTGTGGAGAATGGAATTGGGGAGAGATTGATGTTTAACAGATAGGCTAAATTCAATTCTCCACAATATCAGTCGTATGCAAATCTTCAATAGAAGCACAAGCTCAGGTCAACTAAACCCGGGCGGCAGCAGTAGCTTTTTGCGAAAACGATTTTCTTAGAACCTGAAATTATATTGCAAAAACTACTGCAGAGCACGGGACTACCGGAGCCTGAGAACACCGAAGCCTGCTTTCCAACAAAACACAACCCATCATTACAAAATCTTATACTTGTTATCCCTTCGTATTACAAATAATCCAATATCATCTAATCTTAATCCCATTGTAATAAAACATCCTTACCATTCTGTATTGCTTCCAAACTGAGTACCTTTGCCCACATTATGGCTACAGTATCTATTAATCTCGCTACGGGTTCGGTTCAAAAAGAAGAAATCATTGTTGGGATAGATCTGGGAACAACTAACAGTCTGGTTGCGTTTATAAATCCGGAAGGGAACCCACAAGTGATTAATGATACCGGAAAAGGCCTATTAGTGCCTTCTGTGGTACATTTTCAGCCTGACGGGAGTATCATCGTCGGAAACGACGCAAAAGAATATCTCATCTCTGATCCTCAAAATACTATTTTTTCTGTTAAACGGCTTCTTGGTCGTTCTTACAATGATATCGAGGCCCACAGCGATATCTTCTCATACAAGATCATCAATGACAATACTGAAAGCCTGGTAAAGATCAACGCTGGCGGAAAATATTATACGCCTATTGAGCTTTCAGGAATGATCCTTAAAGAATTGAAGGACCGGGCCGAACATGCTCTTAAAACGGCAGTTAACAGAGCTGTTATTACTGTTCCAGCATACTTTAATGATAGTCAGAGGCAGGCCACCCGTGATGCCGGAAAGCTGGCAGGGCTGGATGTTTTACGTATTGTTAATGAGCCAACCGCGGCGAGTCTGGCATACGGCATTGGACTTAATCCCGAGGAAGAAAAAACAATCGCTGTTTATGACCTCGGAGGCGGAACTTTCGACGTTTCAATATTAAAGATACAGAATGGGATCTTCGAAGTTCTTTCTACTAACGGCGACACCTTTTTAGGCGGGGATGATTTTGACCAGGCGATCGTAAATTATTGGATCGAATCTAATGAACTTGGTGAAAATATTGACGCTGGTCTTCGTCAGGCACTACGTCTGAAAGCCGAGGAGGCCAAGAAATCATTGAGCACGCAAAATATGTTCAATGATTTCGTTAATGAAATACCCTGTGCTATTACTAAAATAAAGTTCGAGGAACTCATTCAGCCTAAAGTCCAGCAAACTATTAAATGTTGCCAAAATGCATTGACTGATGCTGGATTAACGGTAGCAGATATTCAGGAGGTTGTAATGGTCGGAGGTTCAACACGTACCCCCCTTGTAAAACGAGGGGTTTCCGGGTTTTTTGGAAAAGAGGTCCACGACAAGATAAATCCGGATGAGGTTGTTGCGCTCGGTGCTGCTATTCAATCGGATGTGCTTGCCGGTAACAGAAAAGACATCTTATTGCTTGATGTTACACCGCTTTCCCTGGGGATCGAAACTATGGGCGGACTGATGGATGTGATCATCCCACGAAATGCCAAAGTCCCAAGTAAAGCTGGCAGACAATACACAACATCAATCGACGGGCAAGCCAACATGAAGATCTCTGTATATCAGGGCGAACGGGATCTTGTAAAAGAGAACAGGAAGCTAGCTGAATTCGACCTCAAAGGTATCCCCGGAATGCCCGCAGGCTTCCCTAAAGTCGACATCAATTTCCGCCTCAATGCTGACGGCATCCTAACTGTCGAAGCGGTAGAACTCCGCTCGGGCGTTAAACAAGAAGTAGAAGTTAAGCCCACATATGGGCTGACGGACCAAGAGGTGGAAAAAATGCTGATTGACAGTATCGAGAATGCTAAGGAAGACGTTAATCAAAGGATGCTCATAGAATCCAGAACAGAAGGTGAGCAGATGATCTACACCGTCGAACGATTCCTTGAAAAAAATAAAGCGCACGTTTCTGAACAAGAGATAACGGACACCAATAAACTTTTAAAAACTTTAAAGGAAGCTCTTACTTCTGGAGATAAAGACCTTATTCACAAATCAATTGATGAACTAAATGAGTACACAAGGCCTTTTGCAGAAAGGCTGATGAATGTTGCCATTGGCAGTGCTATGAAAGGGAAAGCGATTGAGTGATACGTTTTAGGTTTTAAGTAGTACGTTAATGAGTGTATTAACATTAAGAAGGCAACTAGTATAAAAAGCCAAGGAGACATAAAATATCTGCTTGGCTTCTTGTTTCAGACGGCGGGTCCGTTTTCAACTTATAACGTAAAACGTATCACGTATAACTATTAAAATTACTTATTATCGTTGCCCTCCATAGCTTCTCGTATGGTTTCTTGCTCGCGTAATCCTTCTATGTTATTTTTCTTTTCGTAATCGTCCTTCGTGTCTTCAAAACTGCTCAGGATCTCTGCGATCTTATCAAGATTATCTGCTACATTCTGATGCATCTCCGGAAGTACTTTTTCCAGAGTTTTATTGCCCAGATCAAAGTTATCTATCTCAATTTTACCAATCTTTTGTACGATTGCAGTCTGGCTATTTTTTAGATCTTCCAGTTCATTCGTTATTTTCTCCATCAGATCGAATTTTTTCAATTTATCCATAATTTTATGATTTGGTTTAGCAGGATAATGCAATTATGCTGCCAGTAATTACTGCAGGCAGGTTTTTGTGTTAACGAAGATTCATATGATTAGAGGATGGTACGATTAAAATGCATGGGTGCTTGCGGATTGGGAATCCTGACTTTCGTCAGGATGACAGTGATTTTTTAGGAGTGTCATCCCAGCCGCAGCGCTGAGATCTCGTTATTCTGAGAGGCCCGTAAAGATTAACTAAAAATTTAGTTTAAATAATTTATTCCGTATATTGTATAAAATTTCCATCATGAAAAAGCTGATCATCCTACTCCTGATCCTAACAGGTTTTAAAGCTCAATCGCAGGTTAAAGATGCCGACAACCTATATTTACTCGACCTTTTCCAAAGCCAGCGTTTTATCGAGGCATCGGATTACCTCAAAAAAATCTATCCGGAACCGATCACGGATAAGAAGATTTTATCCCGGTTTGGATACAGCCTTAGAATGGCTGGTAAATTATCTGAAGCCGAAAATTATTATCGGAGGATTCTTGAAAAGGATTCTACCGAGGTATCAACGCTTTTTAGCCTCGCGGGAATTAATCAAGCAAAGGGAAATTTTAAAAAAGCCGGCGATTACTATAAGCTGATACTGGCAATCGACAGTAATAATTTCTCCGTGTACAGGCAGTTGAGCGACATGATTGAAAACTCTGAAGGGATAATGTTTGCGACACCTTATCTTTCAAAAGCAAATTCGCTTAATCCAAAAGATGGTGATGTTGCATACAGCTTTTCAAAGGTCCTTAAGTCGTTGAAGCAATATCAATTAGCAGAGGCTGTATTGGACACGGCCATTGCCGCAGACACAACCAACATGTTCCTTTTGAGGGGAAAAGCCGAGCTGGCTTATGCCCGGGAAAAATGGCCTGTGGTCATTGAAATATTAAACAGATTGATAAGTCTGGGTGATGAAAATGTCCTTTCCCTTAAAATGCTTGGCG
>NZ_JBBJNI010000052.1:0-24562 GCF_037719425.1 Daejeonella sp.
GTTCACGAGTTCAGGATTGAATCGGGCCTGAACTGCGGGGGGCATGCATTTGCTACAGAGGGCTTTCTGCTGGGGCCTATTCTTGAAGAGTTTAAGCAAAAACGAAATGAGATGGTCAGCGAGCTTTTTACTGGCTACCGGTCTGCGCTCGTGGACAAAGGTTTCGTTGAAGTTTCGCTGCCGCTCACCCGAATAACTGTTCAGGGCGGCATAGGCACGGCTGAAGAAAACGAATTTCTTCAACAGTATTATCAGCTGGATGGAACCGGCTGGGGAAGCCCCTTTCTGCTTGTCCCGCAAGCTACCAACGTTGATGATGAAACATTAAAACAACTGGCCGGCGCCGGCGAAGATGATTTTTACATAAGCGGGGCCTCTCCGCTGGGAATACCTTTTAATAATTTCCGCAAGAGCTCAGCTGAGGCTCAGCGGCTCAGGAGGATCGCAGACGGCCGTCCGGGAAGCCCCTGTACAAAAAAGTTCCTGGTATCGAATACCGAATTTACAGCAGCGCCTATCTGTACGGCATCGCGAAAATACCAGAACCTCAAAATAAAAGAACTGAATAAAAAGGCTCTGTCTCCGGATGATTACCAGAAAAGCATGGATACGATCACAGAAAAAGTATGTCTTTGCGAAGGGCTGTGCTCATCGGTTTACATCAAAAACAATATGGTAAAGCCAAAAGAAAACAGGGCGGTAGCCATTTGCCCAGGGCCCAATACCGCCTATTTCCCGGGGATCTACTCTCTTGATGAAATGGTTAAGCACATCTACGGAAACCTCAATCTGCTGGAAGGAATAAATAGACCGAACATGTTTATTAACGAAATCAAGCTGTACATCAGTTACCTGAAAAAGGATGTCGAAACGAGCGTTCGGGATCTTACCGCCAAAAAAGCGAAACAACTGGAAAAATTTAAGGCACAGCTCCTAAACGGGATCGATTATTACGAATCCCTAATTCCCGAACTGATTACGTGCCAAAACAATATCGCTGCAACTTTTCACGAGGAACTTAAGCGGGTACGCAAATTAGCAGAACTTGTGGCTATCAAGGCGGTTGTTTAAAAAACTCTTTACTTAACCCTACGCTCTAAAGATCCGGCAAACAGAATCCCCAACCCCACAACAAGGATGATAGCTGCTCCAAATAAAAGAATCTGGATGTGAGGGATAACTGAATAGTTCAGCGCTGCTACCCCTTGAATCAACAGCAAGACCTCATTGATGATAACTCCGGCAACAAAAATCGACACCCCCACAATTACCTTTTTTGAAAGCATGATCAATTTCAAAGATATTATATAGCCAATTATAAAAATCGTTGTTACTCCAAGAAGTACCAGGTGCAGGTAGCCAATGATGATGGGGCGGAATCCATACGTAAGCTGGCTAAGCTGAGGGTGAATTGACCCTGATTGCAGTATGAGCTTTATAGTAAATGCAATTGCTGATAGGATAAGTAATACTCTTCCTGCTTTCGGCCATTTCTCACTAAGCAGTTTTGAGTTTTTTATAATAACACCTACTGTCAGACTCCAGCCGATGAGCTGAGCAAGTACAGCTGTTATGAGGAGATAATAGATTTGTCCCGCGAGCGGCATCCACAGGATCGAAAGAAAATAAGCCGGGATACATGCCGCACAAAAGAGATAAAAGGCATAATAGAGTTTTTTAGATGAATAGGGATCTGTTTGCAGCTGATTAGTGAGTAAACCCATGCCGGCAAAGAAAAACCAACCGTTGTACTGGAAGTGCAGGAAAAAATAAACCGATGCCAGGTACAGATTCTGATCTGCTTGTTTTATCGCCATCAGGTACGCAAGTGAGAATGGGCCGAGTGCAGAAAAAACACTGAAGATCAGCGCCGATCTGAACCACAAGTGGCTAACCGATTTCCCGCTTATCCGGTTAAGGTCTCTCCAGAACGAAATTGCGAATAGAACCGAAACAATGATAGAGAGCGTAGAGAAACTGATAGAATAGAAGGCATATCCCTGCAGGAAAAATGCAACCATCATCCCATAAGCAGTTATCAAATTTGCATACACGAACCATTTGTATCTAGCCCATATCTGCTCCCTGAGTTGGCTGCTCAAATAATAGATCAGCAACAGCATTAGTGTCTGGCTTACCCAGCCATTAAATGCGAAGTGAGAATGGCTGTGCAGAACATTTTTTTGATCAACGATCGGCAGAGAGAAAGCTATCTTGTATCTGAGAATGAATCCCAGGACAGATACTAAAAGCAGGTTAAGGAAAGAGATTTGGAGCCATTTTGATATTGGTTTCATACGTCAACGCCTAATAGATTTGTTAAAGCTAATTTGGCATCGCCAGAATCATTTCCTTACAAAACACCTTGCCCTTGCTGATTAAGAGCTCACCCTTATCATGCATGTGTCGTATTGTGCGTATTACGGTTTCAACTCTTAAGCCAGTCATATCCGCTATTTGCTGGCGGGTCAGTTTTAGTTGATCGCACTCAGGACAAAAACTTTTATTCTCCGCTTTGAGGTAATTAATCAGATTAATGATCTTGGTTTCGGGGCAATTGGAGGCCATGGACGTAATAACGGAAAACTTAAATCGTAACCTTCGGGCAAGTAGCTTTGTAAGAGCAAAATGTATTTCACGGTTATCTTTCAGCAGATCCAGGAAGCTGGGCTTATAGAGCCGGATAAGTTCGGTATCCGCATTGGCCACAGCAGATGCTGCATATGGGCCGTCATCAACTAGTGGAAATTCGCCGAATGATTCGCCGGGTTCAACAATAGCATGAATACACTCCCTGCCTTCTTCATCGATATTTATCCATCTCACGCTTCCACTTATTACCTGGAAATAATAACTGCATTGTTCGCCTTCGTAAAAAATAGTTTCGTTAGCCTTTACTCTTCTATAAGTCGCGCCCGAGGCCAAAAGTAATTTAACATCTATCATAACAATATGTTTGTATTTTTGTTATTCAAAATTAAAGCTTGCAGGATAGGTAGAGGGTGATCCACGTTACTCAAATAAATGACCTTAGTCATTTATGATTGCACGCATAAAAAGATCCTCAACCTATATCTAAACTTGCATAAGAAATCTAATTTTATTACATTGTATGAGACACCAATCGTACTAAACCATAAAGCTCTATGAAAAAATCTCTTGCATTCACCATAATAATCGCCTTTGTAGCATTCATTGCCTCCTGCGGCGGGAACTCGACAAAAACTGACGAAAATGCAGCAGGATCAACTGACTCAGCAACAACAGAAACCAGCAAAGAAAACCCGTCCTACGATCCAAATCGCGGGGAGGGGAAATTCACTACAGTTGAACTAGGGCCTTTAGATGCCAAAAAAGCTGAGCTTGGAGACCAGGTCTTTCAGGTTAAATGCAGCAGCTGCCATAAATTAACCGATGAGCGCCTCGTTGGACCGGGGTGGGCAGGTGTCACCGAACGCCGCAAACCAGAATGGATCATGAACTTTATCACGAACACCGATGTGATGATTGATAAAGATCCCGAAGTACAGGCTCAGCTTGAGCTGTGTCTCGTTCGGATGCCAAACCAAAATCTCTCTGATGACGACGCACGAAATCTGCTCGAATTTATGAGGAGAAACGACGGAGCCAAATAGAAGGCCAGCGAGTCAACGGGGGCTTCCCTTATCTATAGCTTACACATTAAAAAGTATTAAAAAGATGCTTAATAGGGATCCCTTTGTCTTAAAAATTTAACTAATAAGGTTTTATAATAATCCAAACGATGAAAATAAATAATAAATATGCACATGGCATGGTTGCCCTGGCATTATTAGCAGGCCTTAACGCCTGCAAGCCCAAAAATGCAGGCTCCGTCGTTAGCGGTGATGCCGCAGCGAAAGTGTATGTTGCTCCTGGCAAATACGATGAATATTACAATTTTGTCTCCGGGGGCTTTAGCGGTCAATTGTCGGTCTATGGATTACCTAGCGGCAGGCTCCTCCGTGTGATACCTGTTTTTTCAGTTGATCCTGAAAAAGGCTGGGGTTATTCCGAAGAAACAAAACCAATGTTGAACACATCTCATGGAGAAGTTCCATGGGATGATCTTCACCACGTATCAATGTCGCAGACAAACGGAGAAATTGATGGCCGCTGGGTGTTTGCCAACGGAAACAATACACCGCGGGTGGCACGGATCGATCTTAAAACCTTCCGTACTGCAGAGATCCTTGAATTGCCAAATAGCGGAGGTAACCACTCTTCCCCTTTTATTACAGAGAAATCTGAATACATCGTTGCAGGAACCCGTTTCAGTATCCCGCCAGACGATAAAAATGGCGATGTTCCGATTAATACTTACAAAGAAAATTTCAAAGGGACAATCAGCTTTGTCAGTATAGACAAAGACCATGGCAATATGGACATTGCGTTTCAACTCCAGGGACCAGGCGTGAATTTCGATTTAAGTCATGCGGGAAAGGGAAAGTCGGCCGGATGGTTCTTCTTCAGCACGTATAATACCGAACAGGCGAATACACTCCTGGAAGTAAACGCGTCGAAACGCGATAAGGACTTTATCATGGCGGTTAACTGGAAGATGGCCGAAAAACTGATCAAAGAAGGAAAAGGCCGGAAGCAAGCTGTAAAATACGCCAGCAACCGTTTTGACGAAAAAACTCATACCGCCACCTCGACCATCAAAAACCAGGTTACTGTGCTTGATATGCGTGACCATCCAGGTCTTGTATATATGATCCCATGTCCTAAATCACCGCACGGATGCGATGTTGATCCAACCGGCGAATACATAGTAGGCAGCGGTAAACTGGCGGCCCTAATTCCCGTATTTAGCTTTGACAAGATACAGAAGGCAATAGCAGCAAAGTCTTTCGAAGGCGAATACGAGGGAATCCCCGTTATTAAATACGAAGCAGCCCTTTATGGAGAGGTTAAAAAGCCAGGCTTAGGCCCTCTGCATACCGAATTTGATGATAAGGGAAATGCATACACCTCCATGTTCGTTTCAAGTGAAGTGGTTAAATGGAATGTAAAAGACCTGAAGGTGCTTGACAGAGTTCCAACATACTATTCAGTTGGTCACCTGATGATACCTGGCGGGGACTCCAGAAAACCAACCGGGAAATATATGGTTGCCTATAATAAAATAACTAAGGACCGGTATTTGCCTACCGGACCGGAGTTGTCACAAAGCGCCCAGTTATACGACATCAGCGGCGATAAAATGCAGCTGATACTGGATTACCCTACAATCGGGGAGCCGCACTATGCGCAAGCTGTTGCTGCAGATGTAGTTAGAAAGAACTCCGTTAAGTTCTTCAAAATAGAAGACAACAACCATCCTTACGTTACCAAAGGCGAAGCGAAAGCGAAAGTTGTACGAGAAGGAAACAAAGTTCACGTGTATATGACCCTAATCCGTTCACATTTAACTCCTGACAATATTGAAGGTGTCCGTGTCGGAGATGAAGTATACTTCCACACCACCAATCTCGAACAGGATTGGGACGTGCCTCACGGTTTTGCTATAAAAGGAGCTATAAATGGCGAATTGTTGGTCATGCCGGGTGAAACCACTACCTTGAAATGGAAACCGACAAAAGCAGGCATGTATCCAATGTACTGCACCGATTTTTGCAGTGCCCTGCACCAGGAAATGTCAGGCTATGTCAGAGTATCCCCGGCAGGCAGTAATGTCCCTATTAGCTTCAGCACGGGTACAAATATGCCTAAATCTGATGTAAAGGCCACTAACACTGCTGGTGTGGCAAAAAAGTAAAACAATCACCACTTTGAGACAGGAACCTGAGTTCCTGTCTCTTTTTAATTATCTCCTATTATGAACAGTAAAGTAAGCAATTCGACCAGGTTAGTTCTCGTGATATGCGGTTTGGGCTTATTAATTGTTTTGTTCACGCCTATCTGGCGGATTGATCTGACTGCCCCTCAATACCCTGAAGGCCTCTACCTGCTGATATATGCTAACAAACTGGCCGGGAATGTGGATATAATCAACGGACTTAATCATTACATCGGCATGAAAACACTTCATACGGATGATTTTGCCGAGTTTAAAGTCCTGCCCGCAATCATTATCTTCTTTTCAATCCTTTTTGTCAGCTCCGCTATACTCGCGCGAAGAAAGCTGATGTTTATCCTTTTCGGCCTGTTCGTCACCTTCGGCATATTAGCCATGGTAGATTTTTGGCGGTGGGAATATGACTATGGCCATAATCTTGATCCGAATGCGGCCATAATCGTACCCGGTATGGCTTACCAGCCGCCCTTAATTGGTTATAAGCAGCTTTTGAACTTCGGAGCGTATTCTATACCCGGTTTAGGCGGATGGATCTTTATAGGCGTAGGTGCCGTTTTATTGATCCTGGTCATAAAGGAATGGAAAGGCATAAAAACCGCAGTCAGGGGCAAAAAATCAGCAGGAGCCGCATCGCTCGGATTAATTTTAATGGTGGGTGCCTGTAGTGCCGGACCAGAGCCGATTATTATCGGAAAGGACAACTGTAGTTTTTGTAAAATGACCATAAGTGATGCTCGCTTTGGAGCTGAGTTAATCTCAAAGAAGAACAAGGTCTATAAATTTGATGACCCGCATTGCGTGATCTCCTTTATCAATGAGAATACAGTTGAAAAGGAAAATATTGCAGATGTATATTTCGTCAATTTCAACAAACCCCATGATCTGATCAATGCAGAGAAAGCATATTTTCTTCAAAGTCCGGCTCTGCGCAGTCCGATGAACGGGAATGTTGCTGCCTTCACCAGCAAAGACACTCTTGAGAAAGCTGTTCTTTCTTACTATGGCAATTTCATAACCTGGGAGGACATGAAGAAATGAAATTCTTAACCTTCCTAATCTTCCTCTTGTTATTCTGCTCCGCATCTGCGAAAACGATCTTAGTGGGCTCTAAGCGGGTTCATAAAACCATCCGATCGGCAATAAACACGGCCACGTCAGGCGACACGGTAATTGTCGATCATGGAATTTACCGCGAAAAAAACCTTGTAATTAATAAAAAAGTAGTACTTAAGGGCATCGGCTATCCTATACTGGATGGAGAAAATAAGTATGAGATTATTTCTGTCACTGCCAGCGGTGGTACAATCGATGGATTCAGGTTAATTCACTCCGGCACTTCTAGCCTGGAAGACCTGAGCGGAATAAAGGTTTACGACAGCGACAATGTGACAATAAAAAACAACGTACTGGAAGATACCTTCTTCGGGATCTACATTCAGAACGGGTCAAAATGTACCATTGCAAATAATCGCTTGCGCGGAATCAGTTTATCAGAGCAACAGAGCGGAAACGGCATCCATTGTTGGAAGGGTGATAGCTTACGTATTGTTGGCAATATTATCAGCGGACATCGGGACGGGATCTATTTTGAGTTTGTAAAGAATTCAGTTATCTCAAAGAACAGCGCAATCAAAAATCTGCGGTATGGCCTGCATTTTATGTTCTCCAATGATGATATGTATATCAACAATATTTTCCGGAACAATGGATCAGGAGTTTCTGTGATGTATTCAAAAAAAATAAAAATGATCGCCAATCGCTTTGAAGAGAACTGGGGCGATGCAGCGTACGGCATTTTGCTTAAAGAGATATCAGATGGCTTTATGAAGGGCAACTATTTTACCAAAAATACCAGCGCAATTTACATGGAAGGTGCTAACCGGATTCATATGACCAAAAATACCTTTAAGGATAACGGATGGGCATTGAAGATCCAGGCGAGCTGTATGGATGTGGTGCTGGAGCGAAATAATTTCATAGGAAATACCTTTGATGTTGGAACTAACGGGTCCTTGGTGTTAAACACCTTTAAAAATAACTACTGGGATAAATACGAAGGATATGACCTGAACAAAGATAAGATCGGAGATATTCCCTACCGGCCGGTAAGCATATTTTCCATGATCGTTGAAAAGTTCCCGACTGCTATGATCCTATTCAGGACCTTTATAACGGCACTATTGGACAAAACCGAGAAGATCATACCCAGCCTGACCCCTGAAAATCTCCGGGATAATGAGCCCTTAATGAAGCGGGCATTCTAATTGACTGCTTTAGGAAACCTGTAACATGATCACTTTTAATAAGATATCTAAGAAGTTCGGCAAGTTAAAGGTCTTGAATGAAATCACTACTATTTGTCAGAAGGGTGAATGCATCGCATTGATCGGACCTAATGGCAGCGGTAAAACCACGCTTATTAAATGCATTTTAGGAATGGTGATACCCGACAGCGGCACGCTGACCTTTGATGGAAAGAGCATTTCCGGGGACTGGCAGTACAGGGATAATATTGGCTACATGCCGCAAATAGGCCGGTATCCCGATAACATGACTATCGGACAGGTGCTGGACATGATGAAAGATATTCGCAACAGTAAAGAACTGGACGAAGATCTTATTCGTGGGTTTTCGATAAACAAGATCCTGGATAAACGAATGCGGACTCTCTCCGGAGGAACTATTCAAAAAGTAAGTGCGGCTCTTGCCTTTCTGTTTGACCCGGCAGTTCTTATTCTTGACGAACCCACAGCAGGCCTCGACCCCATTGCATCAGAACTGTTTAAAGAAAAGATCCTGGCCGAAAAAGAAAAAGGTAAGCTCGTCCTGATCACCTCACATATTCTGAGCGACCTGGACGATCTGGTGAGCAGGGTAATTTACATGCAGGATGGAAGTCTGATCTTTCACAAAAGCGTTGATGAATTAAAACGCGATACCGGTGAAGAGCGCTTAGTCAAGTCAATTGCACAGGTAATGTCGATGAATTATGAATAAGATAATCAAGTATGTGATCTCCGATATCCTTAGGAACAAAATCGTTATTATCTACACGGCCTTTCTTCTGGCGTCATCGCTGACAGTATTTAGCCTGGAAGATAGCAACAGCAAAGGATTGTTAAGTCTGCTCAATATCATTCTGCTGGTGGTTCCTTTGGTAAGCATTATCTTTTCTACTATCTACGTTTATAACTCTGCCGAGTTTATCGAATTGCTTGTCAGCCAGCCTTTAAAAAGAAAGTCAATCTGGCTGAGTATTTTCTCGGGACTGGCTATTTCACTCTGCCTGGCATTTTTTATCGGGGCCGGCCTTCCCATCCTACTTTACCAGGCCAACATGATCGGCATGACAATGATTCTCTCAGGGATGGCATTGAGTGTGATTTTCGTAGCAATAGCCTTGCTTGCTACTGTCTACACAAGAGATAAAGCCAAAGGGATTGGCGCCGCAATTTTGCTCTGGCTATATTTTTCGCTGCTGTTCGATGGTTTTGTACTGTTCCTTTTATTCCAGTTTTCAGATTATCCGCTGGAAAAGCCAATGATCGGAGTAAGTGCCCTTAACCCAATAGACCTGACCCGGATACTTATTCTCCTGCAGCTCGACGTTTCGGCTATGATGGGATATACCGGGGCTGTTTTCAAAGATTTTTTTGGCACCTATGCCGGATTATTATTTTCATGTGCCGTGCTTCTTGTCTGGGTAATTTTACCAGTCTGGGGTTCGATGCAAAAGTTTAAATCAAAAGATCTGTAGTTATGAAAAGACATGCTGCACTAGTCCCGCTATCACGCGATCATCACGGTGGTTTAATTCTGGCCAGACTGCTTCAAAAAGATGCGCCTCCCTATAAAGGCCTGCCAGCAGATTTGCCGGGCAAGGCCGATTATGCTGTTAAATTCTATAACGAAGAGTTAATAGAACACTTCCACAGCGAAGAGAAAATCGTACCACTGGTGAAGAATATTAATCCGCGCCTGGACGAACTCCTGGGCAGCGTCCTTGAAGAACATAAAATACTTCATTCCTTATTCAGAGATCTTACTGATCATGCAGATCTTGCATCAAAACTTGATTTACTTGGTAAAACGCTGGAAGACCATATCCGGAAAGAGGAACGTCAGCTATTTCCCCTTATTCAGGACACTGTAGGTACAGAAACGCTGGATAAACTGCAGCATTTATTGTCCTAAAGTGCGTTGTAGGACGGCAGCAATCGCAGGCGTTCCCAATTATCCCTGGTTAACTGACCTGCGAACGCCTCTCCATCCCTTCGGAGCTGAGTCTTTATAAATTTCGTTGAAGTATTTACATTATTAGTTGGGAAGCAATACGCCATCGATAACGTGCACTATTCCATTGGACGCTTGCACAGAAGCAACGATTGTTGCTGTTCCGTTTATCATCGTTTTCCCGTCTTTCTTGCTTATCGTAATATTTCCACCGTTCACCTGGCCGATAACCTGACCATCGGTAAGGCTCTCAGCTTTAAATACTCCAAGCGAAACATGGTACTGTAAAATATCAGCCAGATCCTCTTTCTTTTCAGGCGCGAGCAGACCTTCTACGGTACCGGCAGGCAGTTTAGCAAACGCCGCATTGGTTGGAGCAAAGACAGTAAACGGCCCGGCATTGCTTAATGCGTCTACAAGTTCGGCAGCTTGAACGGCCTTAACGAGTGTGGTATGATCCTCACTCCCAACGGCAACCTGTACCACATTTCGCTGCGAAAGGTCATCCTGGACACCTGACTGGCCTGCCTGGCTGACCGCAGCTTCCGCCGTTTGGCTTTCATCTGTAACACTATTACAACTTAATAAAATACAACCGCAAGCGATTAACGACAACGCAAAAATACTTTTCATGACTGTTTGGGTTAAAATTAAATATGATACAAATTATATATTAATTCAGTTGAAAAAAATGATCATAATCATATAATAAAAATTGTTTTAGCAGAACATAGAACCTGACAACCAAAGCTTTACTCCTCCAGTTGTTGCCTGCCTGCTTTAGAAATAAAATCTGGTGACCATGCTGGCTGCCAGACCAGCTCAACGTTTATTATATGGTCCGAAAAATGCGAGTTCAGCATATTTTCTACCGCTCCTACGATTGCAGTACCCATGGGGCAGCCGGTGGAAGACAAGGTCATCTCTACTTGGATTTGTTTGATTTCCCTGTCAATATCGACCGAATAAACAAGGCCCATATCTGCAATATTTATCCCAAGTTCAGGATCGATAACCATCCGCAAAACCTCAACCACCCTCCCAATGGCGATTGCTCCGTTCGTTGTATCGGGGCTGGTCATGGCACCTTGCTTTTAGTTTTGTGAAAAAGGACCACCATCACATTAAATAAATACGTTAGTGCAACAATGAAAAAACAGCCCAGCCCCGCATTGATCAGGATTGCAGATCTAAAAAACATACCTGTATAAAAGATCAAAGTAAAAAGCAGGAATGCAACAAACTGAACCTTAAGCCATCTCGTTTTATAAAGGTCGGCAGGCATTGGTATAGGGCCTTTACCCGCCAGATGCTGGTAATGTCTTATCCATACCACAAATGGCAACGTTTTAAAAGTTTGTCCGAGGATCAGCGAACTGATCCATCCCATAAACAATAGTGACCCGTATATAGTAGTGTAACTCACAGCTCGCGGATCTGATCGCAAATGATCGAAAACTATTAAAGGCAGGATAAAAATTGCTGCAGCGAGCAACACCATCGATAGCAGGGTATGCCATATGGGGAGATCGATGGTTTTACGCATTCGTGACCGGAAGCATTCGAGAACGAACGTCAGCCAGCATAAAATTCCTGCAACTACGATCGCTGCTGCGGCGTAGGTTTTCATATTAAGCTCTGAAAAATAGGTGTCAATCAGGAATAAGATTAGACCAGCGTTAATTAAATAATAACTCCGGGATAATAATTGGCTCTTTTGATTTCCGGATACAAGGAACATAGGTATCAGCTTAGAGCTAACTCCTGTTATGAGCAGCAAAAACCAGCCGGCTAAGCCCATATGTGCATGGAGCTTCAAAAACAGGATATGATCGCGCTGCAAAAACGTATAACGGAAATTGAACACCAGCAGCGTTCCCAGAAGAGCGGTAGCGATCAGCCATATGCAGGCAGTTATTATAAATTCCTGGTGAATATCATCACGGTTCTTTTTAGCAGTCAAAAAAACATTTACTCCAAATAAAACAATGCCCGCTAATAACAGCACACTGCCGCATTGCATATGAATCCCCGGCTGAAAAGTCCAGAATGAATAGACCAGTGCTATTAGCCCGCTGACAAATAAAACCAGGCTAATCCAACCTGCTCTGTGGCTGTACAATTCTGTTTCGAGAATTACCGGGAGCAATTGATATACAGCTCCAAATATAATGAGGGTGCCCCATCCTAGAGCCGCCATGTGAGTAACAGCAAGCAACTGCGGATGAAAATAATGTCCGCTTAGGTTCTGCGCCGCAAAGAGCAGCATCACCGAAAGGCAAGCAAAGCATATAGCTGATACGAAATAATGTCCAGCAACCAACTTATATAAAAGCGGATTTTGTGTCCCAACCGAATTCATCATCGACAGATAAACATATTTACATCTCCATCCGCCGAATGCTGAATAAAATACCGAAACCCGCGTTCTGCAAGCTCCGGTAAAAGGTAAACAGGTATTTTTTTATGATAAACAAAAAGAGCTTCATCCGGTCCAAGTCTGGAAAGGTACTCGAGGATCGTAATCATTGGTAAAGGCATGGCAAGGTCACGCACATCTACCGTTTGAAGCTTTTCAGCTGGAAAGGCCGCCATTTGGTTTTGAAATTCATGGTCGCCGGATATCTCAATCGGAGGTTCAGGACGCGCATTAATATCCTCTCCCTTTACAAACCACGTTAAAACCGTATCAATCCCAGGTCTTTCGGTCCATGAGCGGAATCCCCGTTTGCTAAAAAGCTTAACCAAAGGCAAAGGTTCAAAGGTATTGATGATCTTTAAACATTCGCCTGTTTTCAGGCCCCTGCTTTTGTCCAGGATCAGATTCAGCGGGTCGCCGCCACCAGCCAGGATTGGCCGTACATCTAATTCGACCACGCTAAGGCCAGCAGTAAATTGCGAAGCCGTCATCATATCACTTTCGACAGGCGGCATTATCTCTTCTGAACCCTCAATTTCAAATCCAATTGATGCCATCTTAGCCAAAAATTCAGTAAGCTCGCAACGCCCGATCCGGCAAGCATCCGAAATACTAACCCTTCTTGCTAAAAGGTTCCGGAGTATGGGATTTTTTAGTTTATTGAAATTCGAATTGAATTCCGCCAGTGTTGCAATAGTTCTCGGATTAGCCTTAATAAGCTCCGAGATTTTTGTCTTGGCATTGATGGCTGCTGATCTCATATCCTTTCTGCTATTAATTACCCAAATCTTTTTCCAGCGAAATGGCTTTCGGGAAAAGTATATTATTTTCCAGGTGCACGTGGTTAAACAGATCGTTCTCGAACTCCTGCATCTTTTTAAACAATATAGTATAAGAGGTACACGCGTCTAAAGGAAGTTTATAGTCCTGTGTTAAGGCCCGTATCAAAGCCATGTCCGCTCCCGCCTGCTCATGTTCCACTTCCATCATTTGCGTCGGTGTTTGGACGCTGTCGAAAATTTCGGAAGCAGCTGCGCCGCCATGCGCTTTCCTGACTAACAGTTCCTTAATAAACGGAAATACTACATTCTCCTCTTTAAGTACGTGCAGGCTCAGGTCCCGGCCTAACTGGTTAAACGTTTCCGCCACTTCCAAAAGTTCAGGGTGATGTGCTCCATGTACCGCTGCAACCTTATTCGCAAGCTCTGTAATAAACGGAACATTTGTCTTGACATAATCGTGATGGGTATTGACAATGTAGTCCGCAAGAAAGTCGAGCTGCCATTTATCAAAATTATTCCCAGTCTGAAGTTCCTGCATATTCACGGACTCAAGCTCTGCTTTTACCTGGTCAGGGTCAAGCCCTTTGGTTTTGCAAACTTCTTCAACCGTTTTTTTGCCACCGCAGCAAAAATCAATTCCAAGCTTTTTGAACACCTGGGCCTTCCGGTAGTCCTTAACAACAATCTCCCCAATGGTTTCCTGACTTGCTTCTTCACCGAGCTTTTGTATCCTCACTTTCCAGTTGAGTGGTCCATTTTCCAGGTATTCCCAGGAGAAAACATTCCCGCGTTCACCCAGTAACTGGTAGTACAGCGGCTTGGGGTCGTGGTCATTGTGTATTATAAATCCTTCAGTGGGAGCTAAAGAATCAAACTTATCAAAAATCTGTGGGTGCTTAAGCCTCGGCTCAATCAGAGTAACATCGAGGATATCTAATGTTTCCATATTCTAATTATTTAATGTTTGTCTGGTACAAAGGAGCGGACATTGAACGAGATAAAATATGATTTAAACCATATTCAGGGCTAAAAAATAAATGATCTTCATTACTTTTTCAGCCTTCCGCATCTCTCGCGGGCTATGTATTCCGGGCCTAAAAAGTGACTTAAATCACTAATTGCGATAAGCAGAGTCATTGGAGGGATTATGCACGAATCCAATCTTTACAAAAAGTAAATTAATGGAGAATCAGACATTAACGGCCGATAAGTGCTACCATTGCGGGACCGATACACCCGGCGGGGCTTACACAATCGAAGACAAAAAGTTCTGTTGTATTGGCTGTCAGAGCGTCTACAAAATACTATCATCAACCGACATGTGCAGTTATTATATTTATAATGACATGCCCGGACAAAAACAGGTGCTGTTGCATAAGCATCTGGAGTATCTTCAAGAACCCACCATTGTTTCAAAGCTGGTAGACTATACAGACGAAAAAGTAAGCACCATAACCTTTTATATTCCAGCAATCCATTGCAGCTCGTGCATTTGGCTGCTGGAGCATCTGCATAAGCTGAACCCCGGAGTGATCTACTGCCGGATAGACTTCCTGAAAAAGCAGGCTTCCATTAGCTTCCTCCACCAGGATATATCATTGCGCGGCCTTGTTGAATTAATGACTTCCGTTGGATACGAACCGCTAATCAGCCTGCAGGATGTAGTAAAGGAAAAACAGCATTCCGTGAATCATACCCTGATTAAAAAAATTGCGGTTGCCGGTTTCTGTATGGGCAATGTTATGCTTCTAAGCTTCCCTGAATATCTTGGACTTGCATCTTTTGAGCAGCAGTTCCGTTCACTATTTGGATGGCTCAATCTTGCTTTCTCTATCCCTGTTACTTTCTACTGCGGACGTGAATTCTTTGTTTCAGCCTGGGCAGGTTTGCGCCATAAAATGGTCAATCTTGATGCACCCCTCGCTCTTATCATAGCTGTTCTTTTCTTACGTTCAGCCTTTGAGATAATCAGCGCTACAGGTCCGGGCTTCACCGACACGCTAACCGGGCTGGTCTTTTTGCTCCTTTGCGGCAGGTGGATTAAGCAGCGCACATATTACCACCTTTCTTTCACAAGAGATTACCGGTCCTATTTTCCTGTAGCAGTAACCTTGATCCGAAAAGGATTCGAAAAGCCGATTGCAATCGAAGAGCTTACTATAGGCGACAGGATCCTGATCCGGAACAACGAGATCATACCGGCCGATGCCATTTTAATGAAAGGGAATGCATTAACCGATTTCAGTTTTGTGACCGGGGAAACTGCGCCCGTAAAAAAGGTGCTTGGAGAAATAGTTTATGCGGGGGGCAGGCAGGTAGGCGAAGCTATTGAGTTGGAAGTTATAAAACCGGTGTCCCAAAGCTATCTGACATCACTATGGAACAATGATACCTTTTCGGCCAAAGAGGATACAAAAAACAACTTTAACGACAGTATCGCTAAATACTTCAGTATGGTAACATTCATCATTGCCACTGCCGCAGCTGCCTACTGGCTTATATCAGCCGATACAGACAAAGCATGGAGTGCTTTTACAGCAGTACTCATCGTAGCATGCCCTTGTGTCCTGGCCCTTAGTACACCATTTACGCTATCGGCTGTCTTAGCAATATTCGACAAACACCTGTTTTACCTTAAGAGCACGAACACTGTTGAACAGTTAGCAAAGGTCGACACCATCGTGTTCGACAAAACCGGAACGATAACCTCTCCAGAAGCGCCTGAATTTTCATTTTGCGGGGCAATAAACGAGGAGGACAAAATGCTCGCAGCTTCGCTGGCAAGAAATTCCATGCATCCTCTCAGCCGCGAAATAATCAGATGGACAAAAAACAGTAGTTATTACCCGGTCAGCGACTTTGTTGAAATTCCTGGTAAGGGGCTTTCAGGTATTGCAAACGAACAGTTGGTTAAAATCGGCAATGCAGCCCGGCATACAGAGACAAAAAGTTCGGCGCCTGAGTCTACCCTGGTACACCTCGAAATTGACAATGAATACAAAGGCTATTTCAATGTAAAACAGGGCAGGCGCCCGGGTTTAAAAACACTGCTTCACGAACTGGCGCCTGACTACGACATGCATCTGCTGTCGGGTGATAATGACGGAGAAAAAGAGAACCTCACCGCGGTCTTCCCCTATCCGGATCAAATGAAATTTCGCCAGTCGCCGCATGAGAAAATGCTGTACATCGAAGCCCTTCAATCTGGCGACCGGAATGTGATGATGCTGGGCGATGGACTGAACGATGCCGGAGCCTTAAAACAGAGTAATCTCGGCGTCGCCGTCACAGATAACACCAACAATTTCAGCCCCGCCTGTGATGCTATTCTAAGCGGTAATTCCTTTCGCAGCTTACCCGCATTCATAAAACAAGCAAAAGATGGAGTGAAAACGATCCGGATGAGTTTTATGATTGCCTCGTCCTACAACCTTGTTGGTGTTTATTTCGCTGTTCAAGGGCAGCTTTCGCCTTTAACCGCTGCAGTTTTAATGCCCTTAAGCACAATCACCATACTGACCTTCACTTCAATTGTTACCCGATACTATGCAATGAAAAATAAACTTTTATAAGTACAAAGCCATGAATATCCTCTATTTCTTGATTGCCTGCAGCATTTTTATCGCCCTAATATTTCTCGTCGCTTTTTTCTGGGCGATGAAAGACGGTCAGAATGACGATATGCAAACCCCTGCTATGAGGATACTGTTCGATGAGGATAAACCGGAAGGGAGTTGCACCGAAGGAGTCCCTACAGAAAGCAGCTAATAGTTGAGAGTGGATAATTGACAAAGTCTCTCGTATCTCACATCTCGATTCTCGCTTCTCACATCAAATAGTGACGAACATCACACTTTCCATTAATCTGTATCACTCCCGATTTTACCCACCGGGCGTATTTTTACACCCAGAAAACAAACCGAATTACAAGTATGCAGCTCGAAAAATTTCAATACGATAACAAGATCGTCCGGAACTTTGGTATTGCCACCGTATTATGGGGTATTATCGGAATGACGGTAGGATTACTCATTGCATTCCAGCTTTTTAAGCCTGAGGCAAATATGGGAAATCAGTACACGACGTTCGGACGGATCAGGCCTCTTCATACCAATGCTGTAATTTTTGCCTTCGTGGGTAACGGCATTTTCATGGGCGTTTACTATTCATTGCAAAGGCTGCTTAAAGTACGGATGTTCAGCGATGCCCTCAGTAAGATCCATTTCTGGGGATGGCAGATCATCATTGTTGCAGCGGCAATCACGCTGCCTCTTGGACTGACCACCTCTCACGAGTATGCTGAGCTGGAGTGGCCTATCGATATTGCCATTACCATAATCTGGGTCGTTTTTGGTATCAACATGTTTGGAACTATCATCAAGCGGCGGGAACGGCATATGTATGTGGCCATCTGGTTTTACATCGCCACGTTTGTAACTGTAGCTGTGCTTCATATTGTCAACTCTTTCCAGCTGCCTATATCTGCATTTAAAAGCTATTACATCTATGCCGGTGTCCAGGATGCTCTTGTACAATGGTGGTATGGTCATAATGCGGTGGCCTTTTTTCTTACCACCCCTTACCTGGGAATGATGTATTACTTCCTGCCGAAAATGGCTAATCGCCCGGTTTATTCATACAAGCTAAGCATACTTCACTTCTGGTCGCTGATCTTCATTTACATATGGGCCGGCCCTCACCACCTGCTCTACTCTTCCCTTCCGGGATGGGCACAATCACTGGGAGTTGCATTTTCAATTATGCTGATCGCTCCGAGCTGGGGTGGTATGATCAACGGCTTATTAACCTTGCGCGGCGCATGGGATAAAGTTCGCGACGACGCCGTCCTGAAGTTTATGGTCGTAGGAATCACTTCGTATGGCATGGCAACATTCGAAGGCCCTATGCTTTCACTGAAACAGGTGAATGCAATCGCTCACTTTACGGACTGGATAGTTGCACATGTTCATGTTGGCGCCCTTGGCTGGAATGGTTTCTTAACCTTTGCTATTCTATACTGGCTGGTACCACGACTGTACCAGACTGAAATATTCTCCAAAAAACTCATTGGGTTCCACTTCTGGATCGGTACGCTGGGTATACTTTTCTATGCTATTCCAATGTACCTCGCGGGTTTCGCCCAGGGACTGATGCTTAAGGAATTTACACCCGAAGGCTTATTGAAATATCCAGCTTTTCTGCAAACCACTATCGAGATCATTCCAATGTATATGTTCCGTGCACTTGGCGGGGCGATGTATCTGACCGGGGTAATTGTAATGACCTACAATCTGGCGAAGACAATGAGCAAAGGCAAGCTGCTTGCAAATGAGCCTGCCGAAGCTGTATCTCTTTCCCCGGTTTTCATTCCACAGCACGGCGAAAAAACATGGCACCGTAGCCTGGAAAGAAAGCCTATGGCCTTTATGGTGCTGTCTATTATTGTCATCCTGATCGGCGGTATGGTTGAAATGATGCCTACGTTTATTATATCATCTAATGTTCCTACAATCGCCAGTGTAAAACCTTATTCACCGCTTGAACTTCAGGGTCGGGATGTTTACCTGAGGGAAGGCTGCGTCAACTGCCACTCACAAATGGTAAGGCCCTTCCGATCAGAGACTGAACGATACGGCGATTACAGTAAAGCTGGTGAGTTTGTATATGACCATCCCTTTTTGTGGGGCTCCAAACGCACCGGGCCGGATCTTCATCGCATAGGTGGAAAATATTCCAATGCATGGCACTTTAACCACATGCTCGATCCTACAACAATGTCGCCGGGAAGTATTATGCCTCCTTATCCCTGGCTGATTGAGCAGGCACTGGACACCACAACAACCACAGCTAAGATCAATGCCATGAGGACAATAGGCGTACCGTATGCAGAGAATTACGATAAGCTGGCTAACAAGGATCTGGAAACCCAGGCCAAAAGCATTGCAGATAACCTGTCGAAAGATAACATCAAAATAAAAGAAGATCGTGAGATCATAGCACTGATCGCCTACCTGCAAAGGCTGGGAACGGATATAAAAGTAAAGAAGTAATGCGTCTTAATACTTGATACTAATACTCAAAACCCATGTTCAAACAATTCATACAAAACTTCGCCGACAGCAAGGTCTACCTGATATCATCCTTATGGCTGTTCCTCATCTTCTTTATTCTGGTGGCCATCATGCTTATCGGAATGAACAAAAGCCATATCGATTACATGAGCAGCCTGCCGCTTCAGGACGATGAAGACACAGCTGATAAAGATTCCCTGAAGGGGAAAGCAAATAAACACTAATTACCGGCGATACTCAATAAGTCGAAATGAAAAAGTTAACATATCTGGTATTGACATTTGTTCTCCCGGCCTCAGCATTCGCGCAGGAGCAGACAGCGGCAACTGCTCCCGCGGGCAGCATTGGAAATCTCCACATGGAGATTATTATCGGAGCATGGATTATAACGGCGCTCATTATTTTACTGGCCTCCGTTGCAATATTAAGGGCATTCAAAGTAGTCGCCCGTGAAATGACGCATCCAACGCCTTATGTTCAGCCCGAAGCTATCCTTCCTTTGGAATATGAGGACTGGCAGAAAGCGAAAAAATCGATTCCAGGAATATGGACGAAAATGCTCGGCCTTAAACCTCTCTCTGAGGAAAAGGATATAATGCTCGAGCATCAGTTCGACGGTATCTCGGAACTCGACAATCCTACCCCTGCTTGGTTTATGTGGCTTTTCTACAGCACCATTGCTTTCGCATTTGCCTATATGATGTATTTCCACGTTCTGGATTATGGCAAATTGCAGGATGAAGAGTACGAAATTGAAATGGCTGAAGCAAAAGCTGAGCGTGCTATGTTTCTTGCCTCTTCAGTAAATAATATTGACGAAAGTTCTGTAAAAGAAAACCAGGGGGCAGATATTCTGGCTGCAGGGAAAGCTGTTTACTCCACCAGTTGTGTTGCCTGCCACGGCGATAAAGGACAGGGGCTTGTAGGGCCAAACTTAACAGACCCTTACTGGATCCATGGCGAAAAAGTCGGCAGCATTTTCAAGACGATAAAATACGGCGTGCCCGAGAAAGGTATGATCTCCTGGGAAAAGGCACTTACTCCAAAACAGATTTCAGACGTTTCAAATTATATCATTTCGCTGAAGGGAAGTAATCCCGCGAACGGGAAAGCACCTCAAGGCGATAAAGAAGGTTAAGTCATTTACGATGAAAGAGGGAAAGGGAAATCGTACAGCTGCAGCCGCAGACTCCAACAAACGGATATGGATCTATCCTAAGCTCATTATAGGTAATCTGTATCGCTATCGAAGCTGGGTAAGCTATATATTGCTCGCCGCCCTATTCTCGGCTCCTTTCCTGAAATTCAATGGCGAACAGCTGGTACTTTTAGATGTTCTAAATCGAAAGTTCGTGATTTTCGGGATTCTGTTTATGCCGCAGGATTTCTATCTGTTCGTGCTTGCTCTCCTTGCCTTCATTGTATTCATTGTATTATTCACAGCTGTCTTTGGCCGTGTGTGGTGCGGCTGGGCATGTCCGCAGACTATATTCATGGAAATGGTTTTCCGTAAGATTGAATACTGGATAGAGGGGGATGCCAGGCAGCAAAAAGAACTGAATAGTGCCCCAATGTCTGCAGTAAAATTGTTCAAAAAGACCTCCAAGCATACCCTGTTTGCCTTGATCTCCTTTCTGATCGCCAATGTCTTCCTGGCTTATATCATCGGTTCCGATACTTTAATTAAAATAATAACAGAGCCTGTTCAGCAGCATATTTCCGGATTCATCTCGATCCTGATCTTTACCGCAGTTTTCTACCTGGTTTTTGCAAGGCTCCGGGAATTGGTATGCACAGTGATCTGCCCGTACGGACGCCTACAAGAAGTATTATTAGACAGGAAATCTCTAGTGGTAGCCTACGACTATGCACGTGGGGAGCCCCGCGGACACATACAAAAACAAGATTCAGCGGCAGCCGGCGATTGCGTGGATTGCGGCTTATGCGTTCAGGTTTGTCCTACCGGCATAGATATCCGGCAGGGCACACAGATGGAATGCATTAACTGCACCGCATGTATCGATGCCTGTGATATGGTGATGGAAAAAACACATCGCCCTCTCCGTCTCATCGGCTTTAAATCGGAAGAAGAGATTAGCGAAGGAAAAACTTTTCGGTTTAGCAAAGGAGTGTACGCCTATGCTGTAATCCTGGTACTGTTGTTTGGAACTCTGACAACTTTACTCGTACTGCGCTCAGATATTGGCGCTACCATTTTACGGGCCAGCGGAACACTTTACCAGCTGCGCGACGATGGTACTGTTAGCAACCTGTACAATGTTGAGTTGATCAATAAAACATCCGGGCCGATCGATTTTACGATCTCGATGCCCGACAAGCAGACCCGCATACAATACATTAATCGGGCAACTAAACTACAGAAAGCCGAGAGCGTTAAACTAACTTTTTTCCTGATACGCCCTCAGCAATATATAAACGAATATAAATCGGGGATCACCCTTGGAATAGTTTCACAAGGCAAAGTTATCAGCAAAGCCAAAACTACTTTCATCGCTCCTCCTAATCTTTAAATCATGAGTTGGGGAACTAAACTAACAATAGGAATGATCGTCTTCATGGGCTTTATCGTCACGCTGGTAGTGATGATGATAAAACCTCACAAAGCGGATTCACTTATCGACGCCGATTATTATGAAAAGGGCCAGGTATTTGACCGGGACTATGACGCCAAACGCGCCGCGCTTGACGATCAAATGTCACCAACGATACAGGCAGGAGCTAAAGGTGTGAATATTGTGTTTCCAAAACCAGTGACCTACACGATCCTGATCCGCAATCTGGCCGACTCAAATTTCGACAAGGCATTTAAGAGCGATTCCGTGAAGACAGAAGTAGTGATCCCCGCAAATGAACTTAAATCCGGATCCTGGCTCTTACGCATCGAGTATAAAAGCGGCACAAAAGAATATCTTTATCAGGATAAAATGCTGCTCCCATGAGTTACCAGAGCCTGGCATTTTTTACCGGTTTATTCGGCAGCCTGCACTGCGTAGCCATGTGCGGCCCGCTGGTAGTGGCAATTCCATTCCCCGGAGGCGCTTGGTACAGCCTGGTGCAGAAAATTATCTATCAGCTCGGCCGCATCCTTACTTACTCGTTTTTAGGTTTTATAGCTGGATCGCTGGGCAGTTTGTTCAACATCCTGGGCCTGCAGCAAGCCTTAAGCTTTGTGAGCGGAAGCATTCTTTTAATCATTGCCTTCTACCACTTTTCCGGGCACACGTCAGTACGAACAAACAAATTCTATCAAAAAGTATTTACTCCACTGGCTAAATTTATGGGCACATGGATGAGTAAACCGTATGGCGGCTTCTTTGCAGGCTTGCTGCATGGGCTTATTCCCTGCGGCATGGTTTATATGGCCATAGCCGGCTCCCTGAATACAGGCTCCTCATTCTCGGGCAGCGAGTTTATGTTTTATTTCGGACTTGGCACAACTCCCCTTCTCCTGTTGTCCTCAATGATTGCCCTGGTACTGAAGAAGTTCCGGGCACCAAGACTGATGATCCCCGCTCTATTTCTGATTGCCGGCTCTTTCCTCATCGTCAGATCATTAAATGTCCATATCCCCTTTGTAACATCCCCTGTTAGTACTAATACCGAAGTCTCAATCTGTAATTAGAAAGTCTGCGATAAGGGCGAGATTAGTATCATTCATTGTCATGATCTGCATCATATTTCCAGCTGGTTCAAAATAGCATCTTTGTCCATAAGGTTAAACACCCGAAATGCAGAAAGAAGAACAGTTTGCGATAATTAACTAAACAATATAAATATGAAAATGCGTGTTCTTGTTATAGATGATGATCAGGAACACCTTGATATATTGGACGAAGCGCTGAGCTACTATCACTTTAAGGTGATGGTCTGCAGCGATGGACAAGATCTGGAACAAGTCCTGAGGAGTTTCAAGCCCGGCCTGCTTTTGATGGATTACAGGCTTCCAGGTGATAACGGAGTAGAGCTGTGCAAAAGAATAAAGAATGAGTTCAAAATATACGACCTGCCTGTGATATTAATGTCCGCATACCCGCTGGGCGATGAAAATTTGATGTATTGTAATTACCTCCTTCACAAACCCTTTGACCTCGATACTCTCATAGAACATATAGATCAGCTACTGTTGCAGTATTCTATTTAAACTAAAAATTCTGCCCCGATATCGTATCCTGAATTTAGGATTTATGCAATATTAAAACCGGCACATGCTGGTAATTCAGCAGGTCTTTACCAATACTTTTATGTAAAAGTCGTCCAATGAACGATCGCTTTTTATGGGCTATCGCTATCAAATTGATGGCTTTGAAATCGGAGTACCTGCTAAGGGCTTGCGCAATATCTTTCCCCCGTACATCCGCATAATGAAGCTTGCGTTCGGAAATAATGGCTTTATAGTCATCGCCACGGGTTTCGCTAGCCTTTCCGGGAACCTGCGGGTCTGATACATGCAGCACGGCAATAGAAGCGTCCCAAAATGCTCCAAACGACTCTACAAATGACAGCGCGTCACTTTCTGAAGTCAGAAATTCGGTGGCAAAGGCGATCTTCCTGAACGGTTTCAGGTCTGATTTCTCCGGGATGATCAGGACCGGGCAGGAAGCTTTATCCATAACCGCGGCGCTATTGTTTCCAAAAACAAAATGGCTCAGCGCAGTGCCCTCGCTTTTGCCGCCCATAACAATAAGCCATGGTTTCATAGCTTCAATATTCTCCGCAAGGTTACCGGGCTCGCTTTTACAGCTAACTTCCGGCAGGCCTTGTTTATTAAACTTCCTTTTTATTTTTTCTGCCAGGACTTTTAATTTCCCATTGGCGATCTTCTCGTCTTCCGTAAAATTTTCAAAAACAGGATTTATACCACCTTCAGATGGATACACCTGGGGGGCCGTGAAGGCCGTGTAGAGCTGAACTTGTGCATTAGCTGCCTGTGCAATTTCCATAGCCATTAAGGCGGCGCGTTCTGCCTTTTTGGAAAAATCGATTAATACAAGTATGGTTTTCATATCTAATTAATTAAAGTGCAAAGTTCATCGCAGGGCGGCACCTCGAAATGCATTAGATTAGTAAAGCCTGTGGCTTAATCCATTTAAATTCTATTTACAAGCACCGTAATAATCATTAACAAGTGGATCGCAAAACTGAGCGCAAAAGAATTAAATGTGAACTGACTTGTCCTGACATAGGTTGACAAAAAACAAGGTCAACGATGAATAGAAAT
>NZ_JBBJNI010000207.1:0-3305 GCF_037719425.1 Daejeonella sp.
AGGGGGGAATTATAAAACCGAGGCCCTTGCATTAATAATTAGCTGTGTTTCGTCAGGATGTCCTTGCGAGGAGGCACGACGAAGCAATCTCTGAATGGAGGGATTGCCGCGCTTCGCTCGCTATGACAAAAACACTACGTTTTCTCTTTGGGGTTGCCCTGCGGGCCCGGGCTCTACGCTACCTGCCTGCCGGTAGGCAGGTAGTTTTTGCCAGCGAAATCTGATTTAACTTTGAAATATTAAGTAGGCAAATAGCTGCCGGTTCGATCCCTAACCCATCTACACGCCGCACCAGAATTAAAATTACTTCAACTCAGATAGATCCTGCTGCTCGTTCCAAAGCTTTTTGTCGGCATAGAAAGTCCCGAAAGGAATGAGAGATGCCAAAAAACTCAGAGCTACTTTCCGTAAAGACCATTTATATACATAAGCTACATGCAAAAGCAGGCCCATATATAGCAGAAATAGAAACCCGTGGATCATACCTACAACATAATTCGGGCCGGGCATTGCATATTTGTATTTCAGGATCATTGTAAAGCCGATAAGTAAAAAAGAGCACCCTTCTAAAAATGCAATTATCCGGAAACGGCCAAGCGGTGTTTTGAGCATAGTATTGATACTTAAGATTTCGGGCAAAAATATGAATTCCGCATCCAATTCAATATTTCTGCATAAAATCCAGGATGTAATCGTAAAGCTTATTACCTCGCAAAAACATCTGCACGATCATGGCGATGTGCTTTTTTTTAGGGATGATCTTGAGCTCTGCCTCTGTACCCAAGGTAGAAAGCTCTTTCCGTAACCTTTCCGACTGGAGTTGAATAGCCGGATAGGTTTTCTCTCCAACAAACATCAGGACAGGGGCTTTGAAGTTCTTCAGATAATACAATGGTGAAGCAGTTTTCCATACCTCCTGATCAGTTGAAAAAGTATTAAGGAAACTGCTGGTGTAATCATCCTGGTCCGCTTTCGTAAGGTATTCGAACATATCAAGTCCGAAAGCGTCATTCAAAATGAGCCCGTGTATGGGATCGCTAATTCCTTCCTTCTTGAGAAACCTTGGATCAGAATGGATCAGTGCAGCAAGATGGCCGCCTGCCGAATGTCCCATTACATAAATATTGCTGCTATCTCCCCCATAAGTTACGGCGTTGGCGCTTACCCATTTCAGGGCCATAGCACAGTCTGCAGCCATTTTTTCGTATTGATATTCCGGGCTCAGACTGTAATTTATAATTATTGTGACCACATTTTTAGAAGCCATATTCCTCCCCAGCCACCAGTACGTTTCTTTTTTACCGCTGTTCCATGAACCTCCGTGGATAAAAACCAGCACGTCCTTTGCCTGCGATACGTCCTTTGGATAATATACATCCAAAAGGTTTGCGGTAGCCTTCAAAGAGTCGGAGGAGTAGGAAATATCGCGCTTAATCTTAATCGAAACTGCGAATGAGGACTGCAAACCGCCAAATAGTCCTAACAGAAAAATTAGCTTGAACCTCATCTGATCAACGGATCTTTTTCCCTGGTAAAATGTTTATAAACCAACCCGTCGAGGAACGAAGGCAAAAATTTGCTTAGAAATACTGTTAACTTCCCCTGTCCGGTCATTATCAGGGAGCGTTTTCTCTTCTCTACACCGTCAACTATAATTACTGCTACTTCGCCGGAGGTCATCATCTTGCCTTCCTCCATGCTTGTATCTCCCTGGGCACTTCCATCTTTAACCAAGGCGGCGAAGCGAATATTGGAGGCAGTAAAACCTGGTGATGCAACCATTACATGCAACCCGGTTTTAAGATTTTCTACACGCAGAGATTCTAAAAAACCATTCAACGCAAACTTTGACGAGGAGTAACCAGTCCGTCCGGGCAAACCTTTATAACCCGCAATAGATGAAACCCCAACAACGGAGCCTTTATTTTTGAGAAGGTCGGTCAGGGCATATTTCGTACAGTACACGGCACCCCAGAAATTCACATCCATTATGTTTCGCAGCACCTGCAGATCCACATGTGCGAACAACGCCCGCATGGAAATCCCTGCATTGTTTATCAATACATCTATTCTACCAAAGGTTGTGAGTGCCTGATCGATCAGGCCCTTGCATTCCTCCTCTTTGGAAACATCGCACTGAAAAGCAATAGCCTTAATATTATATCGCGTTTCAAGCTCCTGGGCGATTTCGCACAGTGTAACATACTGCCGGGCACCAAGAACCAGATTAGCACCTCGTTTTGCAAATTCTTCAGCACATGATCTCCCGATACCTGATGAGGCACCTGTTATGATTACTGTCTTATTTTTCAGATCCATTAAAGAGTATATGCTAGTTTATTTAGGATTATCTGGCAAGTGTATTTTCATATGGTATTCGGGTAGCTATCGAACGCCCTAACGTGATTTCATCCACATATTCGAGTTCTCCTCCAAAAGCAATTCCCCGGGCGATCGCACTGATCTGTATGTTTTTATCCTTAAGTTTTTTATAAATATAAAATATCGTGGTATCGCCCTCCATAGTGGCGCTTAAAGCAAGGATCACTTCCGAAACACTGCCCTCGTTTACCCTATCAACAAGGCTTTCAATTTTCAGGTCTGAAGGCCCTATTCCATCCATTGGGGAAATGAGTCCACCCAGCACGTGATAAACCCCATGATATTGACCCGTATTCTCTATTGCCATCACATCCCTGGTATCTTCAACTATGCAAATAAGCGATTTATCCCGCTTGACAGCAATGCAGATCTCACAAACCTTTTGATCTGATATATTATGGCAGGTTTCACAGAAACGGATCTCATTTTTAAGCTGGAGAAGTGTGTGGCTGAATCTTTCGACATCGGCTTGCGGCTGATTTAACAGATGGAGCACTAACCTTAAAGCGGTCTTCTGACCAATACCGGGTAAGGTTGCAAACTCATTAACTGCATTTTCAAGCAGCTTTGAAGAAAAATTCATTTACAAATTTAAATTTAAAAATAATCTTTACACAGGTAATTAGGTGATTAATTAGATCCGAAAGAAATACGAAGAAACAATACGAAATGAATTAATTCGTATTAAGAACTTAATTATTAATTTAGGCGCTTATCTAAAATCAAACATGGAGCCCTCAATATTACTCAGCTTTCTGGTAGCATACTTTCTGATGCTAATTGGTATATCCTATTTAACCTCCAGAGAATCTTCGGACAACTCTACTTTTTTCACGGCAAACAAAAATTCCAAATGGTATCTGGTGGCTTTTGGAATGATTGGAACTGCATTATCGGGCGTCACATTTATATCGGTCCCGGGT
>NZ_JBBJNI010000207.1:3315-5763 GCF_037719425.1 Daejeonella sp.
GGTTGGCAATCCCGCAGGTAATGAGTTTAAGTACTTCCAGTTCGTCCTGGGGAATGCTATTGGTTTTATAATTATTGCGACGGTACTGCTCCCTCTTTATTACCGGATGAAGCTTACGTCCATTTACACGTACATAGAAGAGAGGCTCGGAACGCACAGTTATAAAACTGCTGCCAGCATATTTCTTTTGAGCCGCACAATTGGTTCTGCATTCCGACTATATCTTGTTGTGATCGTATTGCAGCGGTTTATTTTCGATTCTTATGGTGTTCCTTTCTGGGCCACCGTTTTGATATCACTAGGTTTGATCTGGTCCTATACCTACAAAGGTGGATTAAAAACTATTATTATAACAGATACTCTTCAAACCGTATTCCTGGTATCATCTGTGATTCTGACTATATATTTTATCTGCTCAAGTCTTGGCTTAAACATTCCTGAGGCCTTTGAGACAATAAAAAATAGTGGGTATTCGAAAGTGTTCTTCTTCGAGGATTTTGTAACAAGCAAGTTCCATGTTACCAAACAATTGCTGGGCGGTATTTTCGTAACTATTGCCATGACAGGTCTCGACCAGGACCTTATGCAGAAGAATCTTAGCTGTAAAAATATAGGGGAAGCTCAAAAGAACATGTTCACATTTACAGCCGTATTTGTGGTAATTAACATTTTCTTCCTCAGCGTTGGTGCTTTGTTATATATCTACGCGACAAAAAATGGTATCGAGATTCCAGTGGATGCCGTTACCGGCAAACCCAGGACAGACTTCCTCTTCCCGGAAATAGCATTTAATCACCTGACCATTATTCCCGGTGTCATATTTATGCTAGGGCTAACCGCTGCCACATTTGCCACAACCGATTCGGCGCTAACAGCATTAACAACCTCCTTCTGTGTTGATTTCCTTGGATTTGCCAAGAAAAAAGATCTTAACGCACCTTCAGTTGTTAGAACCAGGCACTTTGTTCACGTGGGTTTTTCACTATTGATGTTCCTGGTAATTATTCTTTTCAACGCTGTAAATAACGCCGCTGTAGTTAGTGCAATATTTACAGTTGCTTCCTATACTTACGGGCCACTTTTAGGTCTTTACGGATTTGGGTTGTTTATGAAAAATCGTGGTGTACAGGATAAACTGGTTCCATTTATCTGTTTATTATCACCTGCTATTTGCTTCTTCCTCAATAAAAACTCTGCTACTTTAATGGGTGGCTATGTTTTTGATAATGAACTGATCGTAGTTAACGGTCTGATCACCTTTATTGGTTTACTATTGATCAGCAGGCCAACAACTGCAAAAACCCAATTTTAATTTGAATTACAAAGTGAGTTATGACAAGTGATGATAAAATAAGAAGTGCATTTGAGAATAAGAACTGGCAGGAAATAAAGGTTACAGATTCATGGCAGATCTTTAAGATAATGGCAGAGTTTGTAGACGGTTTCGAAAAGCTTGCCAAAATAGGCCCCTGTGTATCCATTTTTGGATCTGCAAGAACGTCAAACGAAAACAAATACTACAAATTAGCGGAAGATTGCGCTCGCTTATTAACTGAAAGAGGGTATGGTGTTATTTCTGGCGGTGGCCCGGGAATTATGGAGGCGGCTAACAAAGGCGCTTTCGAAGCTGGAGGTAAATCTGTAGGATTAAACATTGAACTGCCGTTCGAACAGTTTCATAATAAATACATTGATCGCGACAAGATCCTGGAATTTGATTATTTCTTCATCCGTAAGGTGATGTTCATGAAGTATTCACAGGGCTTCATTGTGCTGCCCGGTGGTTTCGGAACTATGGATGAGATGTTTGAAGCCCTTACCCTAATTCAAACAGGAAAAGTTGCACGTTTCCCTATTGTATTGGTTGGTAAATCTTACTGGTCCGGACTTATAGATTGGGTGACCAATACCATGCTCCAGGACGAGAGGAATATTAACGAAGATGACCTAAATCTTTTCCGCCTTGTTGATACGGCGGAGGAAGCTACAGAGCACATTTTCAGGTTCTATGATAAGTATGTGTTGAAACCGAACTTTTAGAATCAAGTATCAAGAGCCAGGATGCGGGGTATTAATTTAGCATTGCTATCTATTATGTCCTTCCCCATGTCCTGGTTCTTGGCTCTCGGTTCTTGGTTCTCAAACAAAAATCTCTCCCTTCAAGTACGTAACAGCCTTACCTGACATTAATACCCTGTCGCCTTTAAGCTGGCACCATAACTCGCCACGCCGGGCTGAAACCTGGTAAGCATGCATATTTTCTTTCCCTAAACGGTTTGCCCAATATGGGATAAGATTACAGTGGGCCGAACCAGTTACCGGGTCTTCGTTTATGCCGGCCGATGGAGCAAAAAACCGGGAAACAAAATCGCTGTTATCACCGGGTGCTGTTGCAATGAAGCCAACAGAATCTATTTTACTCAACGCAACAAAGTCAGGGCTGAGCGA
>NZ_JBBJNI010000053.1:0-5360 GCF_037719425.1 Daejeonella sp.
TCTCAGGATGCAGATCTTCATAGATACGGAAATGGACTTCTTTCATATAGTGCGACTGCCCCAAACTCTTCCTGGATCACGAATTGGGATAACATAGATTCTTATGTCAGCTGGGATGTTGATATTCATACTTCAGGTAACTATGAAGTAAGTATGTATTATACTGCGTCGTCAAAAACTATAGGGTCTGAATTTGAAATCGATTTTCGAGATGATCAATTAACCGGTACTATCCGGGAAACATTTGATCCGCCCCTCAATCAGAATTTTGACCGGGTTAAAAGAGAAGGAGAATCCTATGAAAAGGAGTTTAAGTTGTTAAGGGTGGGTATAATGCAGTTGAAAAAAGGGAAAGGGAAATTCATACTTCGTGCCAAATCAATGAATGGAGATCGTATGATGGATGTGAAATCAGTTAGATTATTGTTAATGTAAAGTGTTCCCAGCTTATCCGGGCAGTCTGACAACCAACAAAATCACCTAACCACAACCCACTACCGTTTCACCGTATTAATCTGAGTAAACCCTATCAACTCATCCCACCTCGAGCCGGGTTTACGATAGTAAACGAAAATCTGGTAATCGTTTTCGGTTTGAAAATGCGAACCATCAAACACTCTATCATCACGGGTTGTTCGGTCGTTGCTAACCCATACGTAGTGATAGTCGAACACTCCTTGCTTAACAAATATTGATCCGCGGAAGCGGTGGCTGGTTTCGTCGAAATTTAATTTGTCTGTGAGCTTGTAATCGTTAAACTGACCTACCACGTAGGCTTCACCATCATTTGATGGTCTCTTACTGGCGAGGGTTAACTGCACGGTCGAATAATCGCCATCGGTGCGGTTATCACGGCCATCCTGGTTTCGAATAAAGAATGATCCGTTCTCATCATACAGGAAGGTGTAGCTTCTGATGTTTTCCGGAATATCAGTCAACAAAGCAACAGTATTAACTGTGTCCTGTGTTATTTTTGAGACCCGCTCTGTACGAAAACGAAGGCTGCGGATGTCGAAACGTCTAAATTCCGAGCCGCCCATGAAATCAGTTCCCCGGAGATCATTATAAACTAATTGCCCGGGTCGTATAAAAGTTGGGCGGAGTACTTGCTGTGCATTATCCGGCCTGTTGTTCTGAACAACAAAAGCTTTCACATCAAGATAGGGGTTACTGATATTCAGCTGCCCGTGGTTAACAATAAAATTCAGCTTTTGTCTTTGATCGCGTTCGTTGACGATGTTAGAAGCGGTTACTTCTGCTCCAATAGCAACCTGTGGATTTATAACATACATGCGTCTTGTCAGAAGGATCTTACGCTGATTATTATCTTCGTAGACTTTAAGAAGATAGTTGCCTGAGATCTTTGGCTTTACATTGAGATTCGGGATAGTAAGCTCATAGTGGGTGTACTTTTGAAGGGTGTTGAACGATGAACGGTAATCGATGATTCTGTCTTCGGTAAAGCTTTCAATAAAATCAATAGGGGACAGCCGGCTGCTTTTCCATTCGGCATCGCAATGTTCAACAGAATAGCTTATGTTCCGTGTTCCGCCCCTCAGATCGTCAAACCCGAGCAGCAACGTCTCCTGGCTTCCGAGGATATAAACGGGGATTGATTGTTCCTTCGACCGGTTATAAAATTCTACCGAGCGTACTTCGGGTATATAGATGAAATTCTCATACCTAAGATCATGCTGAGGGGTCTCAACAGGCTTAACCCGTGGCTTTTTCTGAGCAAAACCAGTACTTACGCTAAATAGAATTAAAAACAGAACAAAAAATCTTCGCATATTTCACTATTTGTCTGCCAAGAAGGTGTTATTTCCCTTCGAGCTCCATTATCTCGTCGGCCCTACGTTCCCACTCAGCCTGAGCCTTTAATAAACGCGGGCTCAACTGCTGATAACGGCGGTTCGCCTCAGATAGTTTCTCGTTATCAGAATATATTTCCTCTTTTGTCAGCTCTGCTTCGGCAAGCTTTACTGAGCTTTCCAGCTCTGCGATCTCTTCTTCAAGTTTTTGAAGCTCCTGGTTAAGCTTCTTGAGATCTTTGTTTTTGTCGTCGCTTTGAACTGCTGGCTTATCCTCTTTCTTAGTTTCCTTTTTAGGAGGTTCAGGAGCTATAGCTTTCGGGACGTACACTCTTTTTGAATTCCATTCTTCATATTCCGCGTAAGTTCCCGGATACTCCTTGATTTCCTGATCTTCGATGAACCAGATCTTATTGGCCACGTTATCAAGAAGATACCTGTCGTGAGATACTACAATGAAAGTACCTTCAAACTGATCAAGTGCCTGGATAAGAATGTTCACTGAAGCGATGTCCAGGTGATTGGTAGGCTCATCCAGTATCAGGAAATTAGCATCAGCCGTTAGAGCCTTTGCCAGTGCAACACGGGATTTTTCACCGCCGGAAAGAACTTTGATCTTTTTAAATGCATCATCTCCTGTGAAAAGGAAACAACCCAGAATAGACCGGAGCTCTGTTTCAGTATGCTTGGGAGCGAACGCTTGCAACTCCCTGATAATTTCATTTTCAAGGTGCAGTGCCTCCAGCTGATGCTGTGCAAAAAAGGTCTGGGTTACATTATGCCCGGTTTCACACATACCGGTATAATTTTTATCAGCACCTGCAATGATCCTTAAAACGGTAGATTTACCACGCCCATTCGCACCAATCAAGGCAATCTTATCTCCCTTTTCAATTGTTGCCGTTGCGTGTTTTACGATGGGTACACCAGGGTATGATTTAGTCAGATCCTCTATGCGGATAACATGACGGCCGGACTGTTTGCTGAATTTAAAGCTGAAGTTAACAGAAGGATTATCATCATCCACATCATCGACACGCTCCATTTTCTCGAGGGCTTTAATTCGTGACTGTGCCATTTTAGCTTTACTTGCCTTGGCACGGAAACGCTCGATAAGCCTTTCCTCCTGTTTTATCTTAGCCTGCTGATTTTTAAACTGGCCGCTCTGGATCTCTTCCCGAAGGCCTTTTTCTTCAACATAGAAGCTGTAATTTCCGGCATAAGGAATAAGCTTGCCTTTGCGGGATTCTACTATTCGTTTAACAACACGATCCAGGAAATACCTGTCGTGAGAAACGATAACGATTGCACCTTCAAAAGCCTGTAAATAGGTTTCCAGCCATTTAATAGATGGAAGATCCAGGTGATTCGTAGGCTCATCCAGAAGTAATATATCAGGTGCCTGCAGCAAGATCCGCGCAAGCATAACCCTCATCCGCCATCCACCGGAAAATTCGGCCAGGGTACGGTGAGTATCTGCCTCGCTGAATCCAAGTCCGGCCATAATCTCATGTGCGCGGTACTCGATGCTATAGCCATCAAGCGCTTCAAATTCAAGCTGCTTATCGCTGAGCTTATTGATCAGCTCATCGGTATATTCAGTTTCAATTTTTTTAAGAATATCTTCAATTTCGGCATGAAGCTGGTTCTGGCGACCGAACGCTTCCATAGCAACATGCAAAATGCTTTTATCAGATTGATAGGAAAGCAGATCCTGGTTAAGATATCCTATTTTGATATCCTTAGCCATGGATATTGTTCCGCTTGTAGGAGCATAATCACCTACTATGATTTTTAACAGGGTAGTTTTTCCGGTTCCGTTAGCACCAATTAATCCTATTTTCTCACCGGGTTTTATATGCCAGTTCGCTTCGTCGTATAATGCCCTTGCACCGATCTCGAACGTCAGGTTGTTTATCGCAATCATTTGCCGCAAAAGTAAGGAATTTATGTGTTTATTTTTTGCCCGGACGAAATGGATAGTATATGGTCATTAAGATTTTTACTAGTTAGGAGTAATAGGAGGGAATTTCTTCTGTTCGATTTGAATGGCGACGTTGCATTTTTATCAATTTTTCAGGCGGGTCGAAAGGTGGTTAAATAAACGATTTGTTGTGCATCATAATAGCCTTATTTAAAACTAATTCCAGTCTCTGGCAACATAATTGTTACTTATACGTATAATATTAAAATTCACAAAAAAAAGAAAATGAAAAACTTAATAAGGTTTGGAATGGCGGTGCTGGGTACAGTGGTGATTTTATCGTCATGTGAAAAAGATGACGATGGAAGCGGTAAACTCTCTTACAAAGTTAAACCTGCTAACTTTACTGCATCTATTGGTACTACGATTTCTGGTAGTGGTTTACCGGTAGGGCCTACTACAAATTCAAGTATAACCTGGACTTCCGGATCATTATACATCAGTGAAATTGATTTTGAAGCGGAAAGTAACAATAGAGAGATTGAATATGAGCTTAAACAGCCTGTAACTGTTGATTTATTTAACCTAAGCCCAATATTGGGAAGCATAACCATACCTGATGGTACATATGATGAAGTTGAATTAAAACTGGAATTGAAAAAGTCAACTACTTCTAATATTCCACTTACTTTGAAAGGCACTTATACTGATGCTAATGGTGCTAAAATCCCCGTTGAGTTTTACTTGAACGAAGATTTTGAAGTAGAAGTGGAAGCAGAAGACCTGGTTATTAAAGGAACCAATGATTATTTAGGCTTAATTAATGTTCAGCTTAACAAGTTTTTGACCAATGTTATTTCGGCTGATTTGAGCAGTGCGACCAAGACTGGGGGGGTAATTGTAATTTCAAATACTTCGAATTCCAATCTTTACGCTAAGTTAAAGTCAAACTTAAATGCTTTTGCTGATTGCGATTTTGATGATTAATAGCTTATTATAAAAATTCAGGTTTTGCCGCAGGGGCATCCTGAAAAGGGCTGAATAATTATTTGTTTGTGCAAATAATTATTCGGTCCTTTTTTTCTTAATACTGGTTAGCCCCTATAATCAGCGTAATTATTTTCCAGCACTTGTTTTCTGTTTCAACGAACTAAGAAATGATCATTATTGGATAGAAATAATAATAAAAGACAGCAAAGATCGTCAACGAATATTCCTTACACCGGCTTTTCGCAACCTTATGTTGCGTCCCATTACAGTTAGCGAATCGCCAGGCCATTATTATTGGCGTGCATTTTGATTATATTCCCTTAGAAAACTTAAAAATTACACCTATGCCTAACACGACCCCCAAATGCCACGCTGGTTAAAGCTAACTCTTAAAATTGCCGGAGTACTTATTTCCTTCATTTTGATATTATGGGTTGGAATTGCCGCGTATGTTTACTCGAATAAGACGGCACTACTCCGGACCGTCACGCAACAGCTCAATGAGGATTTGAACGGCAAGCTGACTATTGAGCGCATGGAACCCTCGCTAATACAGGGCTTCCCCTGAATTTCAGTTGGGCTGGAGAACGTCCTGCTCCGCGACAGCTTATGGGAACGACACAAACATGATCTTA
>NZ_JBBJNI010000053.1:5370-8804 GCF_037719425.1 Daejeonella sp.
AAGCGAAAAATGTTTTCATTAAGATAGACTTGTTTTCCATTCTTACAGGATCTCCGACAATCAAGGACATCAGAGTCAGTAACGGTTCGATATATCTTTTTACGGATAGCTCAGGACTAAGAAATACGGATATTTTTAAAAAGAGGGATACGACAGCCGGCGGCGGAGGTGGCGGAAGAAAGCGGATTAACCGGGTGCTGCTTGATAATGTCAGCCTGACGATAGATGACAAACTCAAAAACAAGCTTTTTAAATTTAATATTGATGATTTCAACGGACGGATAAAATATAACAGCAAGGGGTGGGATGGAGCTGTAAGCCTCAGAACTAAACTGGAATCGTTTTCTTTCAACCTGAGACGGGGCAGTTTTCTCACAAATAAGACAGTCAATATGGATATTGATCTTGCTTATAATGATGGAAACCATTTGCTGACGATACCAGAACAGGAGATAAGCATAGATGGTACGGATCTTTATCTTGGGGGGCAGTTTAGATTTGCTCCTAATTCTTCTGACTTCAGACTAAATATTAAAGCCCCTTCTATTTTATATGCCGACGCCCTCACTTTCTTGTCGCCGCACATTACTTCGAAACTAAAACGATACGCTGTTAAAAAGCCTATCAATGTTAAGGCGTCGTTAATTGGCAAACTGAAGCGCGGGGGTGAGCCGCTTATTAATGCGTCGTGGGTGGTTGTGGATAATCAGCTGAGTATGGCAGGTGAAACTATTACCGATTGCAACTTTACTGGCTCTTACAGCAACCAATGGATAAAGGGACTCCCGCGGAATGATCCGAATTCTGTGATCGTATTTAATAATATGACCGGGAAATATTATGATATCCCTTTCGTGGGAGACTCCGTAAGGATAAGCGATTTAAAAAATCCGGTGTTTACTGGCAGGTTCAGATCGTCATTTCCCCTAACTAAGCTTAACAATGTTTTTGGAGGCTCAACGTTCCTGTTCAATGAGGGTAAGGCTGACCTCGATCTTGTCTATAAGGCACCGTTTAACCAAAATGACAAAGGCCAGCGGTTTATCTATGGATCAATAAATGTTCACACGGCGCGGGCTACATATAAGCCTAGAAATCTCTCTTTAAATAATATGCAGCTGAATATGAACTTCAAGGGGCGGGATCTTTATATTGATAATTTAAAGCTGAAAAGTGGCTCCTCCTCCATCACTATGGCAGGAGTTGTAAAAGACTTCTCAAACCTGTATTATTCCGATCCTCAGAAGATGCTTATTAACTGGCAGATCAGAAGCCCTCAGATCAACCTGAACGAATTTATGGTTTTGCTTGGGCGTCGTAAGGCCGTTAATGATTCAGCTTCTTCGAACCAAGCTGTACGGAAGATGTCGGGTAATCTTGATCGTATTCTGGCCCAGGCAAGTATGGCCATGAACCTTAATGTAAATAAGGTCATTTATAAAAAATTTGTTGCTACCGACGTACGCGGAGGCATTACCCTGAAACAATCAGGCATTGTAATCAATAACCTTAGTTTAAAGCAAGGTGGTGGCAGCCTGGCTGTGACGGGTAACATCGATCAGACTGGAAAGGTCAACAAGTTCAATATTGACTCTAAGATCAATAATGTAAATGTTGAGCGTCTGTTCTACGCCTTCGATAATTTTGGTCAGCAAGCCATAACAAATGAGAATTTGCGCGGTACCTTCTTCGGCGGAACTTCAGTTTCGGGGTCTATGAGTGAGGATGGAGCAATAGTGCCGCGGTCTTTTCGCGGAAATGTTGCCTTTGATATACGCAATGGCGCATTGGTAAATTTTGAACCATTGAAAAAAGTAGGCGCCTTTGCTTTTCCTAACAGGAATTTTACTGACATCCGGTTTACCAGTCTGAAGAACACGCTGAACATACAGGGAAATAAGATTATTATCCCGCCAATGGAAATCCGTTCGACAGTATTAAATATATTCCTGGACGGCGTTTATAGCTTCACGACCGGGACTAATATCGCCATAAAGATACCGCTACGAAATCCAGGTAAGGATGAGCCGGACAATGTCAAAATGAAAGGGAAGGAGCGTGACCTGAAAGGCATTGTTATCAACCTCAGGGCTCTTGACGGTGAAAATGGTAAGGTTAGATTCAAATTGGGTAAAAGAGCTCCTGATGGCTATGAATAAGCCACTGTTGTTTTAGAAATTAAAAGGTCAAACCTGTAACTTCGCAGCATGTATCAGATCATAAAGCCCTTACTATTTAAGTTCGATCCGGAAAATATTCATCATTTTGTAACCGGAGGCTTGCGGGTAGCAAACCGTATCTGGGGCGTTAAGCCACTATTGAAAAGCTCGTTCCATCTCAACGATAAGAGGCTGGAAAGGGAGGTTTTAGGCTTAAAGTTCAAAAATCCAGTTGGCCTTGCCGCGGGATTTGATAAGAATGCAGATTTTATTAATGATCTGGCTGAATTTGGGTTTGGCTTTATCGAGATTGGAACGGTTACTCCCCTTCCTCAACCCGGAAATGAGAAGCCGAGAATGTTCAGACTCCCTGAGGATGATGCCCTTATCAACCGGATGGGTTTCAATAATCAGGGTGTGGATGTGGTTGCACATCGGTTAAGTAAGTTTGACCGCAAAGGGTTAGTAATCGGAGGGAATATTGGTAAAAATAAGATAACTCCAAATGAGGATGCATTAAGTGATTACATTAAATGTTTTGATAAGCTCTTTGACGTGGTCGATTACTTTGTGGTCAACGTTAGTTCTCCCAACACACCGGGACTTCGCGAGCTGCAGGAGAAAGAGCCTCTCAAGAATATCCTGAATTCCCTTCAGCAGCGTAATTTTAAAAACGATATTTCACGCCCCATCTTACTCAAAATAGCGCCAGATCTTACGGATTCCCAGCTTAATGATATAATCGAAATTGTGACAGAAACTAAAATTGCAGGAGTGATTGCAACGAATACGACTATCTCCCGTGAAGGGCTTATATCTCCGGAAAGCTTGCATAAAGAAGCAGGTGGTTTAAGCGGTAAGCCCCTTGCCAAACGCTCGACAGAGGTTATCCGTTATCTTTCTGAGAACTCAAATAAAGCATTTACTATAATCGGGGTTGGAGGAATTCATTCTGCGGAAGACGCCATCGAAAAGATCAATGCTGGTGCGGCGCTTGTTCAGATCTATACCGGGTTTGTTTATGAGGGGCCGGGGTTGGTGAAGAGGATTTTGAGAGGATTGTTAAGGAGTGGAGAGTTGAGAGTGGAGAGTTGAAAGTGGAGAGCGAAAAAATTGAAAACTGAATTGGGCGAAGGTGCCTTACGAATGAGGGCCGTCACGTTATGTGTATATTTAATTAAAAGGTGTGAGGTACCTGCTTTCGCAGGGATGACAACTATTGGTTGAGTTCTGGGGATGGCGAGGTGGCTGAAGGCCCCCACGCCATCCCCAATT
>NZ_JBBJNI010000053.1:8814-21706 GCF_037719425.1 Daejeonella sp.
ATGCATGTCATCCCTGCTAAAGCAGGGACCCCATAAGTGCCCTTATCAGATCGCTACCGCATTTAATGATAAACACCCGGCATTGAATTTTTAATTGTCTTGGGAGAACGTCGAATGTGCTAAAATAATTTAGGGCAAAAAAAATCCCGACCATTTTATTGACCAGGATCTTTCAAATAAATAAAACTTGTTACTCCTCAAAATTACTTTTTAGCAGCTGATTCGATAGCAGCTAATACAGCATTGTTCTTGCTGATCTGACTTTTAGGAGATTCTGCTGAACGGCTTCCGGTTTCAATGTTCCGGCCTAATTTCAAAAATTGAACCTCTAAACGCGAAGTGGTCTTATTTTTTCTGTCTTTTCTCTTTAAACGTGTAACACCCATGGTTTTAAATTTTAATTTTTTTGTTGAGGTCAGGACCGGATTCGAACCGGTGTAAAAGGTTTTGCAGACCTCTGCCTAGCCACTCGGCCACCCGACCTTTTGTAAAGGACTGCAAAAATAGCAATTTATTATTGCTCCCCAACAAATTTTACGAATTTCTTCGCATTTCAGAGCAAAATATAGATGCGCAAATAGCTACATTGAGCGATTCGGCCTTTCCAAACCTTGGGATTGTTACCGGATGGCTAATGTAGGTAATTATCTCAGGCCGGATTCCGTTTCCTTCATTGCCAAGGATCACAATACCTTCGACATCAAAATTGGTTTGATAAATGGACTTTCCATGCAGTAAAGCGCCGAATACCGGAAGGGGGCAATCTTGTAGAAGCTTTTGAAGATCTGTGTACTCCACCTGAACTCGTGAAAGAGAACCCATTGTTGCCTGAACAACTTTAGCGTTGTAAACATCGACCGTATCTTCGGAGCATATCAATCGATTAAAGCCAAACCAGTCCGCCGTCCGGATGATGGTCCCCAAGTTTCCCGGGTCCTGTATTCCATCAAGTGCAAGTGTAAATGAACCTTTCAGCATTTGCGGTGTTAACACTCTAGTTTCTGGAATTTTAATCAGGGCCAGCAGTTGCTGTGGAGTAGTTAAAGCACTTATTTTGGACAGTTCGGAGGTGCTAATTTCTACCTGCTTTATATTGTGTGATAATTTACCCAACTTTGGCATTACATTTTCAGTGTAAAAGATGGTGTCTATTACATATTCTGAATTAATAAATTCTGAAATGGACTTTAAGCCTTCAGCTGTAAAAAGGCCGTGTTCCTTCCGGAGTTTTTTTTGCTGTAACGATTTTATAAAACTTATTTGAGACTTTGAAATCATATTCTATCTGCCGTAGTTCCTCACTTGCAAGTATACTGCTTTTGATCATAATTCTATCTGCCTGTAACGCTACAAGGTTTATACCGGATGACCAGGCGCTTGTTAAAAGTGTGAAGCTGGATAGTGTCAGCGAGGAGTTCGAAGCCAAAGCCCTCACATTTGTTCAGAATGATATTCGGCCTAACTCCCGGCTTAATCTGGCCTTATACAATTTGTTAAATACAAAGAAGGGTAAATATCGTACCGATCGGGTGCGCGCTATTGGTGAAGCCCCACATTTGCTTGACAGCTCATTAGTAGAAATCTCCAGGCTACAGATCGAGAAGTTTTTAGCTACAAAAGGTTATTTCAAAGCCAAGGTTAAAAGTGATATCCTAGTAGAGGATAAAAAAGCCACGATCACTTTTACCGCAGAACAGGGCCCTGAATTCAAGGTCAGCACTATAACTTATGAAATTCCCGATTCAGCGGTGTCAGCTCTTTATCAGGCAAACCGTAGCAGTTTTACCAAGATGAGGGAAGGGCAACGGTTCGACTCTGATTCCCTGGCATACGAAAGGGAGCAGATATTCAGACTAATGAAGAAGAATGGCTACTATGATTATGTCAGACAGTTTGTAAGGTTTGACGTAGACAGTAATTTAAACAACAGCCAGGCAAAAGTAATTCTGTATCTCGCGAATCCGACAGATAAAGACGCTCATCCGGTATATACTATAGATAATAGCTTTATCGGGATTCGTAATAGCAGTGGTTTAACGGACAGCCTCCTGGTGGATACTTTGACTGTCGATACACAATTTCGCTTTACCGATCATTCCGGTAAGTTTAAGCCAGAGCCAATAACCCGTTATATCTACATAAAGAAGGACGATATTTATAATATCAACAAAGAAGATCTAACCTATGATCGTCTGTACGATCTGAATGTTTTTCGAACCATCAAAATCGATTATGCCAAGACCAGCGACAGTACTAACCGTCTTCAGCCACGTTACGACATTGTACCCTTAAAGCGGATGAGCAATCGGGTGGAAGGGGAATATACTTTTAATTCGGGCCGAAATGGATTTAATATCGGTGATACCTATACGAACCGAAACCTCTTTGGTGGTGCCGAGCTCCTTGAAATAAAGGCCAAATATGGGGTGCTTTTTGATGCTAATGCGAGCGGAAATCTAATTGACAAGATTTTTAGCCGGGACCTTCAGCTTGGCGTCAACCTGGTTTTGCCAAGGCTTCTGGTACCTTTTCCTATTCCAATGTTGGGCAAGAATGGTATACCCCATACGACAATATCTACTAGTCTTCAGTTATTTGATCAAAAGAAGGCATTTACAAGCAGGGTATTTATTAATTCCATTACCTATGACTGGGTAGAGACAAAGTACAAATTGCACTCCCTGACCCCGATAAATATTGAATTCAGAAAGGGCAGGCTTGATCCTGTTTTCAGGGACACGCTTAGGGCAAGGGGTTATGAACTATATGTAAGAACGAATAATCGGGCTTTCTTTAACCTGGGAAGCCAATACGCATATACGCTCAATACGGTGAGGCTTAATACCTATACGAACTTTATCTATTTAAGAGGGGCCATTGATGCGGCGGGAAATACCCTCGGGCTATTTGGCAATGTTTTTAACTTTAAGGAAGACTCGACAGGGGCAAAGACAATATTTGGTCTCCCGTATCAGCAGTACGTTAAGACCGAGGCCGATATCAGGTTTTATAGATCACTTGGCGGAGAAAAACAATTTATATTTCGGTTAAATCCGGGCATTGGAATACCTTATGGAAATAGTGAGCAATTGACTTTTGAAAAGAACTTCTTTGCTGGAGGTTCAAGCGGAGTTAGAGCCTGGCAGGCCAGGACATTAGGGCCGGGGAATTACAACAGGGCTTCGCTTGGTACTGATGAAAAGGCAAACACGCTAAGGCGGAACTTAAGGAATCTGGATCAGCTTGGGGAATATAAGCTGGAAGGAAACTTAGAGTACCGGTTTAAGATCGCAGATAACATACTTAACGCAAAGGTCAAGGGGGCGACTTTCGTCGATTTTGGAAACGTATGGAGGAAACCCTCTCAAGCCAGCATGATTGAAAATCCTGGAGGAGAGTTCAAGTTTAATAAATTTCTAGGTCAGATGGCTTTGGGAACCGGAGCTGGCTTGCGGTTTGATCTGAATTACTTTGTTTTCAGATTTGACCTTGGAGTTAAAGTCAAGGATCCTCAGTTTAAAGGGTCTGACCAATATGTCATTAAGTATCTGTTAAGCAAAAAGAAAGAATTTAAAGAGCGATATGAAATTACCAACGCTCCGGATGTGTACAGGTTTGTGCAGTATAATTTTGGGATAGGGATGCCATTTTAACGAGTTGAAAGTTGAAAGTGGAGAGTTGACATTGTCCACAAAGCGGCTATAGCAAAAACGTTGTACTGGCAACTAACAACCAACAACTAACAACCAATCTAGAACAATCCTTTCAATCCATCAAATACGGTATCAAAAAACGTTGGGATGCCTAGTCCATTTTTGGAATTGAAGATCAAAAAGGCAACCAGGATAATTCCGCCAATGATAATGAACTTCCGGAATAGGGTGGCTAAAACTATGATTCCAAGCGGTATCAGAATTAACACCAGCCAGTTCACTTTGTAGGGACTTAGATTATCGTCCTTTTTGTAGATATAATACAGCTTCCCATGTGTTCCCGTTTCATTCTCATGGCGCAGGTATAAAAAAGTCGATTTATCGATAGGCTGAGGGGCTACTGCAACCCCATCATTAAATTTCAATTCCTGCTGAAAGCCATTAATGCTAAATTGAAAAGTTCCATTCAGGTTTTCAATTGGCTTCTCATTTTCGTCAGCCGCGATAATCGCGATCTTGTTATTCTTCAGCAGATTTTCTTTAACTACAAAATTATTCACTGCAACAAACTGAACAGTTGCAGTGTCAGTCTGTGCGTAAACTCCGCTGGCGGTAATGAATACGAAGAAAAAAAATACGTAAAGTCTTATATTTTTCATTCAAATGATCGTTTATTATAAATTAAAAAACCCGCATGGAACATAATTCCGAATCTTTTTTCATCATCGTCGTAATGGTTTAAGCTTAAGCTTAACGGGCCTGCCAATGTATGAAAAACTAAACCACCCGTTGCAGCTAAATAACTTTTCGCAAACAGCTTTCCGTAGCCTACCGACTGCAGCTTGTTAAGTTCAAATTCTTCCAACGGTTGAAAGATATAGAATTCAGCTCTGACATCCAGATTTTTAGTCATTTTAAAAACATTCTTGATGCCAAGGGCTCCGTAGGTATTCGCCCGGAATTTTTCGAGATATAGCGATTTAGAATCCTGCAAAGGATAAAAGGCCGGGGCGCTCAGAAGGGTTGCTTTAAAAGTGCTGAAAGCAGGCTTGTCGCTGATAACAAATTCTGTCAGGTATCCGAAGGAATATCTGTTATTGTTAATTGCGTATTGTTCCCTGCTTAGTTTTGCTTTGAACCAGTTACGGCTTTCGCGGCGGGCGCCAACGGGGCTAAAATTCACTTCATCCCGGAGTATATTACCAGGACTATAATCTTCTGTCCCGTTGTACAGATTTATCCCCACCTGGAACGAGGAGCCGGAACTTGCATACATCCTGCGATTAAGCAAATTTTTACTGAAATTCAGGGAAGCCATAAACCCGTGATAGCTGCCTTGATCGAGAATATCGCCAAACTGGAATCTCTTGTTAGGACTATATTTATCCTCGAAGCTGATAAATCCTGTTTGAAGCTCAAGCTTCCCATTATTACTCAGGGGCATTCCTAATTTCAATGCAGATCTCCTATCTGATTGTTCAATGAAGATAGGGTCTACATTTTCAATGAATATCTGGCTTTTGTTAAAGTAGTTCCAATGGTTGTATGTAAATTCAGCTTCGAGGTAAATGGGTAATCTTCCGGGAATATCCATACGGGTCATTCCCTGTGCAGACTCGTAAAAGCCACCCGAGTAGAAATTAGCTGAAAAGGTGTAGGAGTTTATGCGCAGGTAGTTATACTGCAAGCCAACGTAAGCATTACTGATAGGCCGTGTAGAAATAGCCCCACCAAAATCTAGTTTAAAGTTCTTCTGACGCTGGACCTGGAGCTCAAAATTGTAACCATCTGCTTTAGTTTCACGCTTGATCCTTGGATATACCGTTTCAAAATTATCGTCGGCAACCAACTTATAATAGCCGGGTTTAAGCTGTTCAATAGTTGGGTTTTGTATTATGGAGCTGGTTATAACGGTTTCTACATATTTTTGCTGCCTGGAATTCACGCCGGTAGCGACGATTTCATCAAATACAAGCTCCGACTTGCGATTTTTGAATTCTGTTCTTTTTTGCAAAAGCTCGTCGGGACTTATTCGCCGGCTGATAGATCTTTTAATTTTATCCATGTCAGCAATGGTTGCGTCGTAACCTCTTTTTATGAGTTCGGCAACCGGAGAAAAATTAGTAATGCTGAATCCGACCAGGTTGGGTTGAATGTAAGATCCGTTCTTACCAATAGCCGTCGAATCGGATTTGGAAAGAAACATATAAACCAGAAAGCGATTCATTAATTTTTCATCGTTCTCCTTAGGGTAGTCATTAAAGATCTTGGAAGAAACATTTGAGCCTATGATGTAATCAGGCTGAAAATCTTTCTTCAGTACATCTACTGGGAAGTTATTATACAAGCCCCCATCGAAAACGTACTTATCATTCACTTTCACAGGCCGGTAAACGAGCGGGACTGCGAACGTTCCACGTATGGCTTCAATCAGGTTGCCTTTTGAAACCGGAATCATCTCCTGTGACAGCACATCTGCTACGATACACCTGAAGGGTACCAAAAGGTTATTGAAATCATCTCCGGCGTTCACTGTGGCCTGGCCGAATAGCTCCAGCAGCGCGAAGTTTAAGGGGACATCATTGATAAGATTGGATCTAAACTTAAAATTAAAGCCGGTATCTACTTGTAATTTGGCACTTAAGAAAGATGGGTTTTCAGGCTTTTTATTAAAGAAATACCGGTAGTTGTTTTTAAAACTACCGCTGACCCAGTCCTGGAAATCAGCGCTGAGCGCTATTTTTTCTATTTCGACAGGTGAGTAGCCCGAAGCATACATTCCGCCAACTACACCGCCCATTGAAGTCCCGACGATATAGTCGATAGGGATATCATTCTCCTCAAGAGCTTTAAGAACGCCAATATGAGCAAGGCCTTTTGCGCCGCCGCCACTGAACACCAATCCAACTTTCTGCGCGTTTGCAGAAAAGAATTGAATTAAAATCAGAATGGTTACAGCAAGCCTTTTCATAATCTCCCCACACAAAAATAATCTTTTTACATCTTTATATTGAGATAATTCAATATACCTAATGTTACAATACGGAGAAAACCAGGCTGTTGTTACATCAAATGTTCTAATTCAATAATCCTTCACTTTGGGGATGCTGGGAAATTTTACAAAACGATGAAGCATCATAATGTTATTTTAAGACATAAAACTATCATTAAAAGGTGATTAAAACCTTGATTTTAGAAACCAATTGCAACAATGCTACTACAGGCAACTGGTCTAAAGCATAATGTTCCTGAAATAAATATATTGCAAGATATTGGAAAATATATCGATCTCAGGTAAAGCAGGAATTAGTACTTTTAATAAATTTATAGCTAATATGAAGTCAGGATCATTCTTATTGTTCGCAATTATTTTAACATCCTTAACAGCGTCAGCACAAAAGGACGGAGGGTGGACGAAGCTATTCAATGGCAAGGATCTTAGCGGTTTTAAGCAGCTTAACGGAAAAGCGAAGTATGAAGTTAAGAATAAAGAGATAGTTGGTACCACAGTTTCTAATGAGCCAAATTCTTTTTTGGCTACTGAAAAAGAGTATGGAGATTTTATTATGGAACTTGAGCTGTCCGTACATCCGGAAATGAATTCCGGGATACAGATCAGAAGCCTGAGTAAACCTGATTATATGAACGGGCGGGTGCATGGATACCAGATTGAAATTGATCCATCTTCTCGCGCCTGGAGCGGCGGGGTTTATGATGAAGCAAGAAGGGGCTGGTTATACCCGATGGAACTTAATCCAGAAGGGAAAAAGGCTTTCAAAAATAATCAATGGAACAAATATAGGATAGAAAGCATTGGCAATACGATAAGGACCTGGGTTAACGGTATTCCAACTGCTCATGTTATAGACGCAGAAAATGCAAGTGGTTTCATCGCATTACAGGTTCACGGTATTCCCAAGACGGAAGAGCCGGGACACCAGATACGCTGGAGGAATATTCGGATCAAAACCACCAATTTAAAGCGGTCGCCAACCGATAAAATATACGTTGTAAATATGGTGCCTAATAATCTCTCAGCCCAGGAGAAGAACAACGGGTATGCTTTGCTTTGGGATGGGAAAACTACAAATGGGTGGCGCGGAGCCGGCCGTGATAAATTCCCGGAGAAAGGTTGGCAGATCAGTGATGGTAACCTCAGCGTTTTAAAATCGGGTGGAGGAGAAGCTGTACATGGCGGCGATATCGTTACGGAAAAACAGTTCAGTGCATTCGAATTGAAGTTTGATTTCAAGCTAACTGAAGGTGCTAACAGCGGTGTAAAATACTTCGTAACAGAGAAAGAAAAAAGTACTGGTTCAGCTATCGGGCTGGAGTATCAGGTGCTTGATGATGAACGGCATCCGGACGCAAAGCTGGGAATTGAAGGAAACCGTACAGCCAGCGGACTCTATGATCTTATAAAGCCCCTGAAACTGCCGACTTCTTTAGTAAGAAAGATAGGTGTGTGGAACCAGGGCATTATCCGGGTATATCCAAACAATAGGATTGAGCACTGGTTAAACGGATTTATGGTTGTTGAATACCAGCGCGGTTCTCCTGAGTACCTGAAATTGGTCGCAGGAAGTAAATATAAGGTGTGGCCGGACTTTGGAATGGCACCAGAGGGTAGGATTTTATTCCAAGATCACGGTGATGCTGTTTCGTACAGAAGTATTAAAATAAAGGAGCTAAAATAATTTCTATTCAGAAATCCGTTTAACAGTATTACGCGGACAGCTTTAGCTCTACTTTATTAATTAGATTCACGATGTCAAACGGTTTCTCCAGGAAATCGTCCGGCTTGCAGTTTTTCTTTATAAACTCTGCCAAATTGTGGCTAGCCGAAATCATAATGATTGGTATATGAAGCGTGTCGTCCGTATTCTTGATATTGTTACAAATCTCTCGTCCATCCATATTCCCCAACATCACATCTAATATGATGAGGTCCGGATTGAATTCCGAAATATGTTCAAATATTTGCTGACCGCTTGACATTAATTCCACCTCATATCCTTCGGATTCCATGATCAGCCCTATCACTTCTAATATATCCAGATCGTCGTCTACAATTAATATTTTTCTCTTTTTCATCACCTTGTTCTTCATAACTACAGCATAAATTGCAAAGATCATACCATATAATGGATCGATGCTGCTTTTTACTGTGTGGGATAAGTCACATACTGTTCGTATAGCTTATTAATCGCGACAGTTTACGTGATGGCACAAGATTCGAGGAGTCAGTTATGACATTATTTATTGACTCAATCAGGCGCACCGACCAGGGAGAAGTTTTTAAAATAAGCTTTTTGGTTGGCAGATCCGTTTGATATTGGCCCAATACGAACAGCACGATCCCAGGGGGGGAGAAAGGAACCGTCAATTTCTTTTTCCTGTAAAACCTGGTAGGTATTTCCATCTGTGCTGTAAGAAAAGGTGATGTCCTTCCCATTACTTACTTTCATAGAAAGATGAATAATTTCAGACAACGGAATTTCTCTCTCCTTTATAATCGTTTCCTTATCATCTTTAAGCTGTACTATTCTGATCTTATTTTTAAATACAGATAGCCGGATCAGGTTTCTGTCATCGCCAATTGCTGCCAAACCTGCTTCTGCTGCAGATTTTTGCAGCACCGAAATCCCGGCTTTATAGTTTGCGTTAAAGGTTTTTTGTCCGAGATATGCACCTGATTTTACTGGATTCGCATTAAGTTCGAGGATATTGTTCTGGATACTGCTGCTAACATTTTGAAAAATGCTCCATTGCCAGTTATCATTAAGTGCAGCTCCGTTAAAATCATCTTTGATCGTAATTCCAGAAGTTTTTTCTGGCGCAAGCTGATCTTTTTCAAATTCTATCCAGCCATCAGAAGTAAATTTAAACTCACTCAATAGGCCTTGCCGCCCTGCATACACATTGCTTTTATTTTCATAAGCATGATATAAGAAGTAATACTTTCCATTTTTTTCAATCGGTGTACCGTGTCCGGGGCATTTCCACTCATCGTCATGGGTAATTACCGGGTTTTTACTATACTTTTCCCATGGCCCCAGTAAGTCTTTAGCCCTTGCGATACCTGTTCCATAATTACATTTCCGGCCGCAACATGCTGCTGCGGCGTAAAAAGCATAAAAATATTCCCCGTTACGAATCATCGATACACCTTCTATTAATTCACCTTCCCATGGCTCTGTTCCTCTGAAAAGCTCTTTTTTTTCACCGGTTAGCGCGGTACGCCCCTCGTTCATTTCCTGCGCCCAAATTGGAGTAGGTTTTTTTACACTATTGCCATCTTCCTTCCATATCATAAAAAGTTTACCGTTTTTATCCCGCATAGGAAAAGCATCAATAGAACCAGCTTCCTGGCAAATTAAAGGTCCATGGTCAGTGTAAGGCCCTTCCGGCTTATCAGCGCTGGCTATACCTACACACAAGTTACCCCCTCGTTTATGTGCCGTATAATAGATATAAACCTTGCCTTTTTCATAAGATATTTCAGGCGCCCAAAAGTAGTAATCGGCCCATGCAGGTAATTGGTTGAAAACATATCCTTTTGCTTCCCACTTAATTAAATCTTTAGAAACCAGCAGTGGATAAGCAGGAAACCAGTTTGAAGAAGTAGCGCTGGCCCAATACCTATTCCCAATTTTTACAACTGAAGGATCAGGATAATCACCCGGCATGACTAATTTCTGGGCAGAAGACTGTAAGCTAATAATAGCAAAAAACAATGCTGCAAAAAATACTTTCATTATATAAAGATTAATTTAAAACGGATTTGATAATTTCTCCAATAGGATTCGGACTCAGAAAGTTAAACCCTAAGAGGACAGCGATCGTTGGCGATATCCATTGAAAGTGGTGATTATAAGATTTTCGTTTTACGTTGTTGGGCGGCAAGGGGAGCATTATATTTTATTGTAAAGTCAGTTAGCAATAGTTTACCAGCCAGGATTCTGTTGCAGCGACCCATCAGCAGATTTAGAGATCTCGGTCTGCGGAATGGGAAACAGGTACATAGCAGGCCTGAATGTATGCTGCCTAACGGGTACAATCTCATAAGTAAATGTGCCGTTCTGCAACCTGGTCACTTTCATGCCTTTTAACATCCTGTTATCTGTCTGCTCAGCGATCTTCCAGCGGCGTACATCCCAAAACCTGTGCTCTTCATAAGCCAGCTCCACGCGGCGTTCGTTGCGTATCCGCTGGCGCATCTTTTCCTGGCTGAGTCCTGCCGGCAGCTGGAAAGGCAACAAACCGGCCCGCTTTCTAACCAGTTCTACTGTGTTATATACCTCCGGCGTTGGGCCCTGGAACTCATTCAGCGCTTCTGCCTTATTCAATAAAATTTCTGCATAACGCATAAGCGGAAAGCAGCGTTGGGTACTTGGAAAACTGCCTACATTTATCGAAGCATCATCCAGCATTTTGAACACATAATAGCCTGTTTTTGAGCCGCCGTCGGGCGAGCCTGTATTCGTATATACTACAGCTGGTTTACTGGTGTTCCGGTCAAGGCGTATACCTCCGTTAAATAAAACGGTGTATGCCAAACGCGGATCCCGGTTGAGATAGGGATTGGCCGGATTATAACCTGACGTTGGGTCGGAGATAGGTTTGCCGTTTTTCATTTCAAAGTCATCTACCAGCTCCTGATACGGAAATGCATTGGCGCTGCCTCCGCGGGATGAGGGGTCGTAAAAAGTCTCAAGAGTTTTGTTTATTGCCGCCATGCGTGCCAGAATATATTCTGAGTTTTTGCGAAGTGTGAACACCTTGTAAAAACCATACCCGGGGGCTGTGGCATTATCCTCATTTAACTGGTAAATGCCCATCTGGATCACAGCATCGGCTGCCTGTGCCGCCTTCAGCCATCGGTCGTTGCTGGCAGAGGGATACCCGGTTATGGCCTTCAGCCCGGCATCCGTAGCAATTCCCCCGCCGTTGAAGAGGGGGCTTGCGGCATAAAGCAGCATCCTGGCCTTTAATGCCAGGCAGGCACCTTTGGTAATGCGTCCGTAATCCTGCGATACCTGCTCTAAGGGAAGCAGAGCGGCTGCAGCATCACATTCTGCAGTAATATAGTTAACGCATTCTTCATACGTATTTCTTTTTCCAGGAATTCCATCTTGAGTACCATAAATATTTTCTCCTATCAGTACCACGCCTCCTAAATGCTTTACTAATTGGAAATAATACCAGGCCCGCAAAAAACGGGCCTCCCCAATTACACGAGATTTCAGGCCCGCCGACAAGGGGGAATTGGGCACATTTTTAAGAAATATATTTACTCTGCGAATATTGGCATAGCATGGGCTCCAAACATCATCCCTTGTGTTAATAGCACTGATACCGCTTGTCGCCCATTTGATAAATTCTTGTGCGGCGCTAATTAAGCTGGCCTCCGCTTCATCCGAAGCTGCGGTCAGGCCGGCGCCACTGTAACGGTCATGTGCAGCAAAATTGCCTATGTCTGTGTAAATACCTACCAAAGCATCCATGGTTCGGGCACTATCTGCAAATACACTGGCTTCGTTCAGATCGCTGGTTTGGGTTTTTTCAAGAAAGTCTGTTCCCTTTTTGCAGGACGATACCATGGCCATGGCCAACAGGAAAGAGAAAAATAAGGTTTTCATATATTTTAATTAATTCACATAAGATTTCTTTATCCCATATTCGCCTAAAAGCCTGCCTGTATACCAAAATTGAATATCCGGCTGTTCGGGTATGCACCGCCCAGGCTTCCGGAGGCTACTTCCGCATCCTGCTGGTATTTATCATAGTTATTGAGTGTGAGTAAATTATATCCGCTGGCATATACCCGCACACTACTCATCTTCACAGGTTTGAGCCATTTTTCGGGCAATTTATAACCCAGGTCTACTGATTTTAAACGGACAAACGAGGCTTCGATCATCCAGAAATCTGAAGCGAAAGACCGGGATGAGTTAATGCTCGATGCAGAAGTGGTCAGGCGATGAAACTTTGCCGTACCAGCGGTTTCGGGGGTCCATCTCTGCAAGTGTATGGGCTGCAGATTCGACACAAAAGGCTCTATTCCTTCGGCTATGATCCTGAAGTTGTAATCAAAAGATCCCTGGAAGAGGACAGCAATATCAAAACCCTTGTATCCCAGGCCCAGGTTCAGGCCTGCAGTTGTGGTGGGCAGATTGGGTTTACCGATCACACCCTGGTCAAATTCATCAATAACTTTATCTCCGTTAAGGTCTTTA
>NZ_JBBJNI010000053.1:21716-24293 GCF_037719425.1 Daejeonella sp.
ATATTTCAGCTCCCCTGGAGCTGCCCCCGCTGCGGGTACCGCACTATTTTGTACATCTGCGGCATCCGCATAAAACCCTATCCAGGTAAAACCAATAATTTGCCCTATAGGCTTGCCTGTGAGAGCAAGCCTTGGATAAGCGGGGCTTGGCTCGTCTGTGTTGATCACCTTATTTCTTGCAAACGAAAAATTACCGGTTACATAATAATTCAGTTTTTTTATATTGCTCCGGTAGCTAAGCTGGCCATCCCAGCCTTTGTTACGTACCGATCCCAGGTTTTCGCGGGGAAGGCCAATGCCGAGCACGTTTGATATCGATCTTCTCACGATCAGCTGGTCATAGCGAAAATTATGGAAATAATCCACAGTTAAAGTAAGCTTTCCCTTGAACATATTGATATCTGTACCAATATCCAGCTTTCTTTCCTTCTCCCATGTAACATTGGTATTGCCCAGCGCACCCTCACGCAGGCCAGTGTAACTGTTGTGTGTCTCTCCGAACGAATACAGAGACGACCTGTTCCATATCTGCTCATATAAATACTGGCCGCCCGACACAACATCAGAACCCACCAGGCCATAAGAGCCCCTGATCTTGAAAAGATCTATAAAGGGTATGCTTTTCTTAAAAAATGCTTCCTCCCCAACGTTCCAGCCGGCAGAAACTGCTGGAAACCATCCAAACCGTTTTTCGCCTACAAAACGGTCTGACCCATTCCTTGATGCAACCACCTCGAGCAGATACTTGCTTTTGAAATCATACCCTGCCCTGGCTGTCATACCTTTGAAATTGGTAGCAATATTTGCGGGTACTGAAGCCCTGTCTGTACGGCTGGTTGTATTGTACAGGGCCAGCCCGGAAAAATGATGTTTACTGCCAAAGGTACGGTCATAGTTCAGCATCGCCTGGATATTCGTTGTTCGGGTGGTTGGATTGGTGATGGCATATTGCACATTCATTCTTTCCAGCCTGAAATTCTGATAAGCCGGGTTCTGTTTATATGTACTGGTTTCGGGGTTATAATAATAGGAGGGAATATCGGCGCCGTTGCGTGTCAGGTTCCTACTATTAGATAAAACACTTGCAAATGCCACCGTGCCCTTGGCGGATAGCCCCTTGGTGAGCATACTCAGCTTCTGTGTACCTCCCACAACGATATTCAGGTCGTTGGTAAAACCACGGATATATCCCATTTGGCCCAGTCTGCCAATAATGCTGCTTTTCCCGTAACGGCTGCGGCCCTTGTCCCCTTCCTGGGTATATGATGGGCTGTAAGGATAGGATCCATCCGGATTGATAAGAGGATAGGCGTATGGCGGGAGTATCTGAAAGCTGTATAATTCCTCAAAGATGTTCCCGTCGTCGAGTGGATTTGGAATGTATGGGCCGTTGGTTTCACCGAATCTGCCGGTTACATCGAGCCTGATATCCAGTGTTTTGGATGCCTTAACATCGAGGTTAGAGCGGAAGTTGAAGCGCTGATAGTAGTAGTTATTGTTGAACTCGCTCCGACTGGTGGTAAAATCTTTCACCAATCCATTCTGCCAGAAATGGCCCATAGAAACAAAATATTTTACGGTTTCTGTCCCACCACGAATATCCAGATTATTACGGGTCTGCAAACTTGAATTTTTCAGCAGCACATCCACCCAGTTTACGTTGGCATGTGCGTAAGGGTCCTGCCCGTTTTTGAAAAGCTCCAGGTCCTGTGCAGTAAACTGCTCGGCAAGGCCATCATTGCGCAGCGCTTCATTCCGTAAAAGTGCTGTTTGGTATGCATCCAGAAACTCAGGGCGGTTGATGAGTTCTTGCACACCGCCTTCTGAGGTAAACGATACTTTAGGTGTGCCCGCCTGCCCTCTTTTGGTTGTAATAACCAGTACGCCATTGGCGCCTTTTATTCCATATACTGCCGTAGTAGATGCGTCTTTTAATATGGATATATTTTCAATTTCATTAACATCTATCTGTGCCACCTGGGCGTAGGTATATTCAATGTCATCTACGATGATCAGGGGCTGGTTGCCCGAACTGTTCAGCGAACTTACGCCGCGTATGAAAAAATCTGCGGCATCCTGCCCTGGCCTTCCAGACCGCTGCTGGGAAAAGAAACCCGGTAATCTTCCCGCAAGCGTATTCTGAACGCTTGCGGTAGGTATCCCACGTATGCTCTGGCCTGAAATAGAGCTTACAGCACCTGTATTAGTAATTTTTTTCTGAGTACCGAAACCCACAACTACTACCTCCTCAAGTCCTTTTGTATCAGGCGACAGAGTGATGGCTACGGTAGTTTTTCCAGCAATATTTACTTCCTCGCTCAGGTACCCCACGAACTGCACAACCAGCGTATTGCTGTTGCCCCGCAGCGTTAACTGGAACGCTCCGTTTCCGTCTGTCGTGACCCCATTAGAGAGCAAACCCTTCTCATACACCGAGGCGGCCGGAAGCGGTCCGACAGCATCCCTGACAGTTCCCCTGATAACAGAAGTCTGTGCCTGCAGACTTAATATGCCGTAACAAAACAATAGCGCCGTAAGTAACTTTTTTTTCATCGTATTCGTTTTAGCACGTAAATT
>NZ_JBBJNI010000208.1:0-5725 GCF_037719425.1 Daejeonella sp.
AATAGGGAGATTCCAGCCTTCGCTGGAATCGCAGCACGGAATTGTACCATAAAGTAACCGCGCCAGAGGACACGATTAAAATGTAAAAACTAACAGATAAAAATCACTTAGATTCCAGCGAAGGCTGGAATCTCCCCAATATCTCCCACACGGCGTTGTCATTCCAGCGGAGGCTGGAACCTCCAAAAATATCCGCACAGCCAGTCTAGATCACGTGGGCCGTACAAATCTTAAGTTAACGACATTGCGGGTTGGGGGGTGGATTCCATATAATTGTCCTAAAACCTCCCCCACAGCCTCAAAATATCCGGAAGACGCATTGTTTTCCTACTGTATGAAACTGCAATGCCCGGTTCCCGGATTTCTATTGGGCTAGCTCGGTCAAGTTCGGTTGTGCTTTGTAGTGTCGATTCAAAAAATACCGGAAATTCTAAAGGTTTACGATTAATGCAGGGCTTTTCTTTAAAACGTAGTATTTGTATCCCATCCCCTTAGCTTCTACGACCCATCTGTCTATTTTATAATCCGGATTATTCGCATCGATAATAATTCTCTTAAAACTCAGACAAGCAGCAATTTGTCGAATGCTTGTACGTGGATTACCGCTTATTAGTACCACGTCAACAGCCAATGCCTTTGTAAACTCAGTATTGTCAAAGCTTTTGTCCCATCTAAATATTCTGCAGGAGCCAAACTGATAGAAATTCCGATCTGCGGCATACGAATCTTCTGAAAAGGTTTCCCTGGGGTTGTAAAACAGCTCGCTTTGCGAACCCTTCATTTTAACAGCAGGCAATAGTGAAAAATGTACCAGTTTATCAGATTGATCTACATCACTTACGATTATGCTTTTGCCCTGAGAGAGATAAGCGATACCAGTCTTTTTTTTAAGATTATAAAATATTATCTGGTGTTGTTTTTCATTTCGTAACCACGTCCAGCTAAGGTTTGAACACAGAAATATAGTCAAAACCACAATTGGCAGGTTAAATCTCCTGTAACTAAAAGCAAGTCGAAAGCTTGCCAAAATTATAAGAAGGCAGATCAGAACACATTGCATTGTATTTATCCATATCCCACCCCAGCTTGAGAAAGGAAGGTTTTCAATGTAGTAAAGAATTTCGTTCGTGGAATTTATCAGTATGCTGAGAATTTTTCCGGCATAATGCAGTATTAAAGAATCCGGGATGAACATAAGAAGAATCCCTGAATACATAATTACCGCCACTGGAAGGACGATTAACAGGTTGCTGAAAAGAAAATATACCGGGAATTGATGGAAATAATAAATACTAAAGGGAAACGTCGCAATTTGTGCCGCTATCGACAGGGCGCTGTAACTCCACATATGATCCAACAGCTTATTTTTAACATAAATCGTTTGATAAATTTTGGGGTGAAAATATACTAATCCGACAACCGCCAGGTATGAGAGTTGAAACCCTGCATCTACAATGTAAAAGGGATTGTATATCAAAAGGAGGAAAGCGGAAATAGCTATTAAATTATAAGTGTTTTGATGTTTGTTTAATGCCTTTCCCAGAACAATAAAACTTAACATTACTGCAGCACGACAGGCAGGTGCTGAGAATCCTGTAAGAAGTGCATAAAACCAAATTATCGAGATTATTAGAATGGCTCGAATTAACCTGGTTCCTTTGGTTTTATCCATAAATTTAAGAACAACAGATAATACCATAAATACAATCCCAACGTGCATACCTGAAACCGACAAAACGTGCATCGTCCCGGTTTTAGAGTAGGCTTCGATTAGTTCTCTGCTTAGCTCGGCGCGATATCCAAGGATAAGGGTTGAAGCAAAGGCGGCCGCGTTCTTGTCCGGCAAATACTTATAAAATTTATCAACAAGCCGTTTGCGAAGGGATAGCGCAAAAGAGATGCATGGGTTTCCCTCATCCCGATTCACAAGATAAAATTGATTTTGAGGTAGAAAAGCCTGATGATAAAATTGCCGGTCTCCTAAATATGCTTTATAATTAAACTCGCCGGGGTTGTAGGGTGGATCGATGCTGTCAAATTTGGATGGTATTAAAAGAAGATCGCCATATTTTAGATCCAATGTGTTAATACTATCGGCCTGAATTGAAACGATAATTTTTCCAGTTGCATTGTCTTTACGGCCTTGAAAATAACTTGCGACTACACTTGCTTCAAATCTGGAAACATAATTTGACATCCTGGGTTCACTTTTTATCTTGACCACAAATGCATCGGCCTTTTGTAAACTGTAATGACTTTTGTCATACTTTTCGGAGCTGTAAACTGTCAGCCAATAGCCCGTCGCCGCAATGATAAAATGCGATATTAAACCAACTATCCATTTAACCCGATAGATTGAAAGCCTCTTATAATTAAATATGAGGATACCCAATATCAAGAAGCATATGAAGGCGAAAATTGGCGCGGAGTTGAAGAGTCGTTCGCTGGCGAAATAGTAACCTGATAATATTCCCAGAATTAACGGTACTATTAGTCTTACAAATGGTATTTCTCCCTTGTAGAACATCTCAAAATTGAAATCTCAACTGTAGTTTAAAATCCGACCGTTTACTACCTTTTATTATGTCGTAACCAGATCCTACGGTCTCCTGATCAGCGTAGCTTGACAGAGCATATCTCAGCCATACATCTATACCACGTCGAACGGTATACCTTCCATTTAGATAACATCGTAGCCCTCTGCCTTGATATGCTGGAACCGAATAGCCGTATAATACGTCATTTTCATATGCATAGATCCGTGAGTTAAAACCTTGAGTATCGAATATCGCAAAGCGGACGTTTCCGGAAAAACTTGAGCTTAAAGGCTTATATATTACATCCTGGTAGCTAAGAAATCCAAACTCTTTATTAGCAAGTCCTTTTTTATATGCCGATACTTCCACACGGTTTCTTATTGAAAAACTGTTACTAAGCTTGTAAGACAACTCAAGCCGGTAGTTTTGTTTCTCAACATTTTCCAATCCTCCGACAGGACTTATTTCCGTTGCGTTCTCCTCTTTTTGTTGCAGCTTGAATCTTGCTGCGATCTTAAACTTCTTACTTAAGCTGTATGATAACTGGCCGAAAAGTTCATGTCCGCGCGAGGGAGCATCCACACGAAATTTGAGCCATGGAAACCTGAATAAGTCAAAATAACCAGCCAATTCCACTTTACTACTGAATTGAATGTTCAAGCCCGTATAAATACCCTTTTCATTAATTGCTTCAGTAGATTCAGATAGTCCCTGATTGAAGAATGAATAATAGTTACGCGCATAATTTCTGTACAGTACTACACCCGAAACACGTCTTGAAAGACTAGACATCAACCCGTTTAAGAAGCCTGTGCCTGACGAAAGACTGTGCGCTGCTTCACCAAAAAAATACGTGTTTCTAAAAGTATATGTGTAGTGCAGACCTAGATTCGTTAATATTTTATCGGCGAAGTCGTATCGCTCATAAAGTGTTTTGCTTGATGCCAGAGGCTTATCTAACTGTGTTTTGTAAGCTGTAATACCGACAGCTAATTCGTTCTTTAAATATTCGGCGTTTGTTCCGTAAACCAATTGAGTCACGGCATTTTTGCCTTTCTGCTCGGAATTCGTCCTATGCAAGCCGCTTATTGGTAAAGACTTGATTTCGCTTTGATCATTTGATAAAGAAGCGTCCATCTTTTTATACGAAATAAAGGGAGTTATTGAAACGTTCCCATAATCGACTGTGGCGGAGACTCCGCGTAAAAATGAAAATTCATTCACAGAACTGTAAGGTCTAAGCCCCGCGCCCTGCTTTGCGACACTGGTGAGTTCGGCTCCTTTACCAAAACCAAGACCCGACCACATAGTTAGTCCCTGGCCGAATTGCAGCGCATAGTCTCCAACAACCAGTTCCTTAAGGAATCTATTCCCCTTCAGGAAGATGTTGGCTGAATAAAAATCAAAACCCTTCCCTGTCTTGCCGAGAAATGCTTCGCCGGCATCCTTTTCCATATTAAGGGATAGCAAGACTTTATTAGCATAGTTAAACCTGTATCGTGTGAAAATGCGATCAGCGGAACCCGAATAAATTGCCTTTATTGAGTCAGAGGATAGAAAACCGTCTTGCTGTTGGAGAATTTTACCAAACCTGATCATAAGATCATGTTCACCATTTTTAAACAGCTTACTCAGGGAGAGATCAGAAAATAATTCAGGCGGATTCAATATTAGAAAATTGCTCAACCACCGGGCTGTTTCATCATCAAAACCGTCAATGCTCTGGAGTTCTAAAAGATCCAGAAACAACCCACTTTCTTCGCGATGTCGTAATAATTTTTCTATTTGAACAGGTGAAATAAATACAAGTTCATGCAGCTGTTCTTTTCTTACTTTGTTGATATCCAAAGGATATTTTCTGTAAAAATTCAATCTTTCCGTAATTTCAGAATAATCCTGATCTTCAGAAATATTTTCAGCTATATACTCCATCACCTGTTCTATCAACGAATCATTGTCGGCCTGGGCGCAACAAGACGCGGGCATAAGAATCACAAAGGCGATTGTAAGGAACTTAAAATGCATACCCTAAAGCTATTTGAGGCGAATATCCCAAAGTTGGATGGGAGGCTACAGCTACATCAATCTGAAATTTATTGTAGTTTATTCCAAACCCGGTGTATTGCTTAAAAGGATTGGCGGAAACCCCACCCCTCAGCGAAAACCATTTTACGACGTTATATTCAATTCCTGTCATAACATCGAGCGGGTAGTTCAACACCTTTCTTACATCTGCGATCATCAAAATTCTATCGCTAAGTCTGCAGGAACCACCGATTGATAATTTTACAGGCAAGCTTGAATTTGAGATGTCATTATAACGGCTTCGGCTTGGATTAGCAATATGACTGGCAATCGTAAACTCATTGGTAACCTTTAGCTGAAAGCCAACTTCAACACTATATGCCTTTGCGGAGCCATACTGAGAAATATTTAGCTGATGGTATCTTAATCCGACCGCCAGTCGAAAAGCATTACCAAAACTTTTGGAGTAAAAGAATCCGGCTTGTTGTTCTTTATACTCATAGAGTCCATAGCTTTCGAAACTCACTCCAAAAACGCTACCGCGAGCGGGAAGTGCGAATAGCGCTGTCTGTGTACTTACTTCTTCATCGAGAAAGTGCCGCTCGTAAGCAATGGCAAGTGTCGGCATTTTCAATTCAGAAATGCCCGCAGGATTTCGTTGCAAAGACCATATTCCAGAGACTGCCGTACCGCCAGAACCCATCGCTCCCAGCATTGGCCCCGGATTCTGGCCGTTTACCCTTGTATGTAGCAAAATGAGAAGGAAGATACAGTACTTCATCCCCGAAATTATCGAAGGCTCCCTCTCCTTAAAAATCAAATTATTTAACGGTCAGCGTAACATCTCCCGATAATATAAGTCTGTTTTGTAAGTTGTACTTATTACATTTATTTCGGCCGGATTACAGGCCTGCCAGACAAAACTCAAAACCAAATGAAAAGACTGATTTTTACCGCAGCAGTACTGCTAATTGGAGCAGGCACTTTTGCCCAAACCCCGAAAAAAATTGCCGAAGGAACTTTAACCTATGGCGTTGAATGGAACCTGCCCGAGCAAATGAAGGCTATGGCCAGCAGTTTTCCGACTGAGATAAAGGTACATTTTAAAGGAGATTCTTCCAGTTTAAAGACCGGATCACAGATGTACAGCAGCACCAATATCA
>NZ_JBBJNI010000054.1:0-3551 GCF_037719425.1 Daejeonella sp.
CTTTTGAAATCATTCGGGCCAAAGCGTAACGAAATTCTGCCCCAATGGTTTGTACGGCCTCCAAGCATCCTGGAACGAAACCAATCGAATTCGGTTCCTTTAGCCTTAGTATACGGTTCACCTTCTATTTCCCACCCGCCGTACGCCGCATCAAAATCGCCGAAAGGCCTGTTGGTGTTAGCTCCTCTTCTCGGAGACTCGTAAGGCCATTTTAGCTGGGTTTGCTGTTCCGGGTTAGCTGGATCATAATCAGGACCAGCCTCGAGCAAAGCAACCTTTAAGCCCGCTTCAGTCAAGACTTTAGCGGCCATTCCGCCGCCGGCACCCGAGCCCACTATACATATATCGTATAACTCTCCCTTGGTTTTAATTTCTATAGCCATTGTGAAAATATTATTTACAAAACTTCTGATCCAAAGTTTCCTTTAAAATAAGCAATATTTCAATTCATAAAGAATTATTTCTGCCGGAAATGTTTGTTTAGAATTATAAAAGAATTGCTAGGCGAAAACGATCATGACCTGATTTTTTTCAACTTTATCCGAAGGATTAATTTTTATCGATTTCACAATAACATCGGCAGGCGATTTAATGATGTTCTCCATTTTCATAGCTTCCAGTATCAGGAGGTTGGCGCCCTTTTTAACCTCTTCCCCTTCTTTAACGAGAACCTTTAGAACCAAACCCGGCATTGGCGCCTTCAGCTCTGAAACTTTTAGCGTACTCAGATTATCCATTCCCAGCCTATGAAGCAATTCGTCAAATTGGTCGGTAAGAGACATTGTATATATATTGCTATTGACTCTTACTGAGCAAGTCTTCGCATTTTTGTCAAATTCAACAAGCTCTGCATTATACGAGCGATTTTGATGAAGAATGTTAAAGGAGTTTTTGTTAATTTGGTAAATGTCAAGTCGGAGCGGTTCACCATCTAAAAGTACTTCACCTTTTTCAGATCGCACTTCAAAATCGTACTGTTCGTTAACCTTTATTTTAAACATGCTATTGGGTCAAAGCGTATTGAACTAAATTTGCGCCCATTTTCAACGCCTTCTGACGAGTTTCTTCAGAATCACTGGAGTAAGTTCCCGCTATTTCCCAGCCATTACCCAGATCACATTCAAATGTGTAATAGCAAACAACCCGGCCCTTATATATCAGAGCAAATCCCTGGGGCCGTTTTCCATCGTGCTCATGGATCTTTGGGAGTCCGCCGGGAAATTTAAATTTCTGGTTATATAAACTATGATCGGATGGCAATTCGATAAATTCCAGGTCCGGAAAAACCCGCTTCATTTGCGGCCTAATAAATTTATCGAGTCCATAATTATCGTCTATATGCAAAAATCCGCCGCCTGTAAGATACTTCCTGAGATTATCGGCTTCCTGATCAGTGAAAACTATGTTTCCATGACCGGTTAAATACACAAATGGGTAGTTGAATATTTCCGCACTCCCGACTTCCACCACAGCTTCATCCTTATCAAAATTAGTACCCAGATTCTTATTGCAAAAGCTGATCAGTTCGGGCAAGGCCGTTCGGTTTGCATACCAATCTCCCCCGCCATTATATTTCATCTTGGCAATCTTATAGCTTGGGGCTTTAAAAGACGATATTACTCCGGAAATCAGAATAAATAAAACAATGAAACCGGCTTTTATAAAAGTCTTCATCTATTAAGAAAATTTATCTCAAAACATGCTTCAAGAGCAGCGGTTTCAGTCCTTAATCTGGAGGTACCAAGAGCAATCGGCAAAAAATTAGCTTCAAGAGCCTCTTTAACTTCCGACGGACTGAAATCTCCTTCCGGACCGATCATTACAAGATAATCAGAATTCAATTCGATCATATCTTTTAACGGAAATTTTTCACCATCGATACAGTGGGCAATATATTTTTGAGCGCTGGAAACAGAACCAATAAAATCCTTGAATCTTACTGGTTCATTTAATTTAGGATGATATGCTTTTATTGATTGTTTTACGGCAGAGGTAATGACTTTATTCAGCCGATCTGTCTTCAAATCTTTGCGCTCGGATCTTTCACAGATTAAGGGCGTAATCTCATCAATTCCTATCTCGGTTGCTTTTTCGAGGAACCATCCAATCCGTTCAATGTTTTTAGTCGGAGCTACGGCGATATGAAGCTTATGGTTACGCTTACCATACTCTTGCTGCACCTTAATGATTTTCAAAGAAGTTCGTTTGGGGTGAGGGTCGTCAATTACTGCGCTATAAAAACCGCCTTTACCATCTACAAGTTGTACTTCATCACCCTTTTGGAGACGCAGGACTTTTACACAGTGCTTACTTTCTTCTTCGCTAAGGTTATAGTTGTCTGAGGTAAGATCCGGTGTATAGAAAATATGCATCCGCAGTTTTCATTTATCGGATATCAACGACATCATCGTTATCGATGACCAGCTCCAGCTTGACGGATTCCACATTCTGATCTGCCTTTTTCAGGATAGTGATGTTATAACCATTGTATTCACGGGCTTCACCCACCTCGGGTATTCTACCAAAGATCTCACTAACCAGTCCCGCAACCGTATCGTAATCACCATCTTCAGGCAGATCATGAGGAAGGTATTCATTCACATCGTATATAGAAGCTGTAGCGTCAATAATGAACTCTGTTGACGATACTTTATTGACGATCGGCTTCTCTTCGTCATATTCATCCTGAATCTCACCAACAAGCTCTTCAACGATATCCTCAAGGGTTACCATTCCGGCTGTACCTCCAAACTCATCAAGTACGATGGCTATCTGAATCCGCTTTAACTGCAGCTCGCTCAGCAGGTCATTGATCTTTTTCGTCTCTGGAATAAAGTAAGGCTTGCGAATAATATCTTTTAACACACATTCCTTATTATCCGCTAAAAGCGGAATAGTATCCTTTGCGTGAACTATCCCTACTATTTTATCAATGGTTTCGTCATAAACAGGAATTCGGGAATAACCTTCATGAATAATAAGATCAAGCAGTTCGCGATGGGGAGTATTTAATTCGATGCCCGAAATTTTTGTCCTTGGAACCATTATATTCTTCACCACCCGCTCATTAAAATCAAATACATTCTTTATGAGTTCATGTTCATTGTTTTCCAATGCACCGCTCTCCTTGCCCTGGTCGAGCAAATATTGAAGCTCTTCCGAACTGTGATGAGCTTCATGACCTCCAATGGTACTTATTCCCAAAAGCTTAAGGATGAAATTAGCAAATCCGTTCAAAAGCCAAATAAATGGCCTAAATACGAGATAGAAAAAATGAAGTGGCAGGGCGATTCCCATAGTGGTTCCTATAGGCCGTTGTATTGCCAAAGATTTAGGAGCAAGCTCACCGAAAACAATATGAAGGACTGTGATTATTGCAAATGCCAGAACATGTCCAATATTTGTAGCTACAGCTGTGCTAGTGTCAATATCGAAAAGATGAAAAAATCTTGTCACAATATCGGTCATCACTTCTTCCCCTACCCAACCAAGTCCAAGGGAGGCAAGAGTTATCCCCAACTGGGTTGCGGCTAAATATCCATCCAGGTGCT
>NZ_JBBJNI010000054.1:3561-24170 GCF_037719425.1 Daejeonella sp.
AGTCATGTGTTTAGCTATTTTAGCGACACGACTTCCGGTTTTAGCTTTTATTTCAATTTGCGATGCACGCACCTTTACCAGCGCGAATTCGGCGGCGACAAAAAAGCCGTTCAGAAAAACCAGGAAAAATGTAAAAAATAACGCCCAACCCATATCTCCTCTAGTTATTTATAAATGTGGATTTATATAATTCCAAACTCTCTCTGATCACTTTATAAGCGTAGTTTTTTCCCAAAAGATGTTCAATGGTCACATTTTTCATTTCAAGAGCTTTGTAATCCTGGAAAAATCTGACAATCTCATTCATCGTATGAGGCGGCAACTCCTTTAAATCTTCAATGTAGTTGACCGACATGTCGTTCTTCGCGACTGCGATGATCTTATCGTCCTGCTCACCGTTATCGACCATGTGCATAACGCCAACCACCTTTGCCTCCACGATAGAGAGAGGATAAACATCAACCGAACATAAAACCAAAATGTCCAGAGGATCCTTATCATCACAGTAAGTTTGTGGAATGAATCCGTAGTTTGCAGGATACATTACAGATGAAAACAGGACACGGTCAAGCCTTATAAGTCCTGAATCCTTATCGATTTCATATTTTGCTTTTGAGCCTTTAGGTATTTCTATGATCGCGTTTACGATCGAAGGTATATTTTCGCCAGGAGAGAGAGTGTGCCAGGGGTTGTCGTTAATCATATTTATTCAGGATTTTGCTCCTCTTCATCATCTCTGTCTGCGCCGATCTTCCTCTTCAAATAAGTAACAACAAGAGGAATGGTCGTTATTAAGATAAAACCAACAATAATATACAAAAGATAATCATCAATTTCCTTCTCAAATCTTCTGCCAAGAAAGAATCCCAGCAAAGTTAAGGATGTAATCCATAGAAAAGCACCGGCAATATTATAAAATGCAAACCTCCTATAATCAAGTTGGACTATGCCCGCAATAATCGGTGCGAAAGTTCTAACGATCGGTATAAAGCGTCCCATGATTAAAGCAAAGGCGCCTTGCTTCTTGTAATAATTTTCTGCCGCCCGCAAAAATCGCTTCTTGAAAAAAATAGAATCGTTTCTGTGGTAAAGGACGGGGCCCGTTTTCTTTCCGAACCAGTAACCGACAAAATTACCTGCAACTGCTGCTGCAATGAGTCCGGCAATAAGTACATAAATTGATACATCCAGCTTGTTGGTAGCAACAAACATTCCGGCTAAAAAAAGCAGGTAATCCCCAGGCAGAAAAAAACCAAAAAACAGCCCTGTTTCAGCAAAAACCACAAATAAAAGAAGATAAAATCCTCCTTCCCGAAGTAGTTTTACTGGATCAACAAGGTGTTGCAGGGAGTCCCAAATCTCGTGCATAAATTGAATATGCGTAAAGCTACAATATTTATGTAATAATTTGACTTAGAAAAGGCTGGATATGAAGCCCGGATACACTCCAACTACAACCGTAATTAATGCTGAAAAGCCCAGCACAAAATTAAAATATGGTGATGATTGGATTTCGTTTCTTTCTGCACCTTTGAAATACATAGCAACAATAACACGGAGATAGTAGAAAATACCAATAACCACATTAACCACTGCCAGAACTACAAGCCAGATGTGATATTCCGCCAGAGCCGTTGAGAACATCATAAACTTGCCGATAAATCCAGCTGTAAGCGGAATACCAGCGAGGGACAACATTGCTACAGTAAGCGTAAAAGCAATAAAAGGATTCTTTTTCGCGAGCCCATTAAAGCTGTCGAAATTATCTGATCCTGTTTGACGTTTAACTAAAATTAATACAGCAAAAGCGATGATTGAAGCTACAGAATAAGCGGTTGCATACACAAAAACGGAGTTACTGGAGTTAACTCCCAAAGCAACGATAGCAAATAACATATAACCCACATGCGAAATACTGGAAAATGCCAGCATTCTTTTGAAACCGTGCTGATATAGGGCAGTAACATTCCCCACAAAAAGTGTCAGCAGGGAAATTACAAGTAAGGCCGGCATCCAGAAATCGTGCAGCGGAGCAAAACACATTAAGAACAATCGCAGAAAAGCAGCAAAGCCCGCTGTCTTTACCACCGTACTCATGAATGCTGTAATTAAGGTTGGTGAACCTTCATAAACATCCGGTGTCCAGAAGTGAAATGGTGCTGCACCTACTTTAAAGCACAATCCAATTATCAGAAGTGTTATACCCGTATAAAATAATGGCGAAATTCCAGTAGGATTGCTAATAACATAATCCCTTATCTGGCTCAAATCAAACGATCCGGTTGCACCATACAACAAAGCGATCCCGAATAACAAAAATCCCGTTGAAAATGCTCCCATCAGGAAATATTTCAAAGCGGCCTCATTGGACTTGAAATCATCTTTACGGATACCAGCAAGAATATATAAACTCACCGACATGATCTCAATACCGATAAAAAGCATAGAGAGATTGTGGTAGGATACCATCACCAAAATCCCCGCAAGGGAAAATAGGATAATAGTATAATATTCGGCAACGTGCTCACTAATACTCTCGAAATAATCTTTAGAGATCAAAAGTATCAACATGGTAGAAAATATACATATTGCAGTGAATGCAATAGCAAAATTATCAAAGAGCATCATACCACTATATATTGGCTGCGCCCCGCTATTCCACTCCAAAACCGCTAATACTAAAGCGCCTGCAAGTCCCAGCAATGTAACTGGCAGCAAAGCATTTTTCGCCTTGTACAAGCCTAAGTATAGAACCAGAATGGCTAAAATAGATAGGGTTATTAATGAGCTCATGCTTACTTAACTAAAATCTTTTGGTTTACCTGCTCCAGCAGGTTTGTTATAGCGGCTTCGGATATATGAAGAATTGGTTGTGGATACACGCCCATAACAATAATAAGTACAGAAATGACGAGTAAAATTGATTTCTCTGTGCCATCAACATCGGTAAATCCTATTGTACGTTCATTGGTTACGCCGAGCATAACTCTTTGGTACATTCTGAGCATATAAACGGCACCTAATATGATGGTCAATCCAGCCAGCGCTGAGAAATAAATATTATAATTATAAATCCCCATCAAAAGCAGGAATTCCCCAATGAAACCATTGGTTAAAGGTAATGCGACAGTGCCCAATACGATTATGAGGAAAGCAATTGCAAGCTTTGGAGCTGGCTTTGCAATACCACCCAACTGATTAAGATCGCGGGTATTCATTCTGCGAATAATTATATCAGCGATAAAGAACATTCCAACTACGTTTATACCATGATTGAACATTTGGATCATCGCGCCCTGTAAACCTTGAAGGTTCCAAGCGAATACTCCTGCCGATATCAAGCCTACGTGAGCGATTGATGAATAAGCGATCAGCCTTTTAATATCATTCTGAGTAAAGGCTATTATTGATGCATAAACAACACCGATTATTGAAAGAATAAGAGCAGTTAGTCCCCAATCGTGAAACCCAAGCGGGGCAACCGGGATTAGCCAGCGGATCACACCGTAGATCCCCATTTTTAGCATGATACCCGAAAGCAGCATGGTTCCTGCTGTAGGTGCTTCGGTGTAAGTGTCCGGCTGCCAGGTGTGAAATGGGAACACCGGCATTTTTATAGCAAAGGCAAGGAAGAATGCCCAGAATATCCAGCCCTGTGTTGTTGCATCTAAATTTAATTTATAGAACTCCCCGAGATCATAACTGTTATCAGGCGTTTGCAGGTGCAGATAGATAATTGCCAATAGCATGATTAAGCTGCCGGCTATGGTATAGATAAAGAATTTTAGATTGACGCGTATTCTATTCTCACCTCCCCAAAGCGCACAAATAAAGTAAATTGGAATAAGAGCAATTTCCCATCCTACATAAAATAGAAAACCATCTAAAGCTGTAAATACCAGCAATAAACCACTCTGCATAAAAAAGATCAAAGAATAAAAGGCGTTTTGATTCTTAATATCATGCTTAAAGCTCGCCAGGATGATTATCGGGATCAAAAGGTTCGTAAGAATAAGCAAGACCATGCTTATCCCATCAACACCAGCTTTGAAATTTATACCGAACTGAGGTATCCACGCAAGGTCAATCAGAAATTGTATTGAGGAATCAGGTATAAAATTGACGTACAGATACGCAGTAACCAGCAGCGGTATTAATGAAAGTATACTTGCTAATCCCCTCGCCGATTTACCGGCAATCAGCATAATAATAGCAGCAATAAGCGGAATAAAAATTTGTAACAGTAAAATCTCCATTTATTTCGTTCTACCCCTATTAAATTTTGTACATACTATAAACCAGCAAAGCGATAATGCCGAAAACCATCATAAAAATGTAAAAGCCAACCATACCTGATTGCAGCAATCTAAAACCTTTGCTTGCTTCAACAGCACCTCTTCCAAATCCGTTCACTACCCCGTCAATCACCTTATTGTCGACAACCTTATAAAAGAAACCCGATAGAGAATCGAGCGGTCTTGTGATCAATGAAGCATAAATCTCATCGATGTAGTATTTATTATAGGAAAGTCTTGCTAGTGTTCCTCTTTCAACGCGGTCTTCTGCAGGAACTGCGTTATTTTTAATATATCGCTGATAGGCGAATAACATAGCGCCAAGAGCGCCAGCCACAGAAACGGCCATTAAAATAAATTCTGTTGAATGATCCAGCGACAAGTGAGGCATCTTACTTGCTGAGGCAGCAAAGACTGGAGCTAAGAAACTTTGCAACCAATGACCGCCTCCAAATACTTCCGGTATTCCTATAAAGCCTCCAAGCGCAGATAAGACTGCGAGAACGATCAAAGGAATTGTCATTGAAGACGGAGACTCATGCAAATGATGTTCTTGTGCTGTTGTCCCGCGGAACCGTCCGTTAAATGTTAAAAACATCATCCGGAACATGTAAAAAGAGGTGAATACTGCTCCGATCACTCCAAGCACCCAGAATAATTGGTTGTGTTCATACACGTGCGCAAGGATCTCATCCTTGGAAAAGAAACCGGAGAATGGAGGTAAACCGGCGATGGCAACCGTTCCGATCATCATTGTCAAAAATGTGACGGGCAGTTTCTGTTTAAGCCCCCCCATGTTTCTCATGTCCTGCTCATTACTCATGGCGTGAATTACTGAACCCGCGCCAAGGAATAATAAAGCTTTAAAAAATGCATGGGTGATTACGTGGAAGAAAGCGCCCGTGTAAGCACCAACCCCTAATCCTAAAAACATATATCCCAACTGAGAAACAGTAGAATATGCAAGTACTTTCTTAATATCGTTTTGTGTTACTGCAATAGTTGCAGCCAATAATAAAGTTGCTAAGCCAATGATTGCTACAACATGCAGCGTCTGCGGGGCAAGAGTGAATAAAATATTCGACCTGGCTATCATATAAATACCAGCAGTTACCATGGTTGCTGCATGGATCAGGGCAGAAACCGGCGTTGGACCCGCCATCGCATCTGGCAACCATGTAAACAAAGGTAGCTGAGCTGATTTACCGATTGCTCCCACAAATAACAAAGAAGTTATGATTATTAGAGCGCGGTCGCCGGCAAGCATATTTGCAGCCTGAGGAAATACCACAGCGAATTCGACACTGTTGAACGTAGTGAAGATCAGGAATACTGCGATCAGGAAACCAAGATCTCCAATACGGTTCATTATAAAAGCCTTCTTGGCAGCACTTGCGTAAGATGAATTTGTATACCAAAATCCAATCAGCAGATAAGAGCATAATCCTACGCCCTCCCATCCAATAAACATAATTACATAGTTCGATCCAAGAACCAGCAGGAGCATGAAAAATATGAAGAGATTCAGGTAAGAGAAAAACTTAGCGAATCCAGCGTCATGAGCCATGTACCCCGTTGAATAGACATGTATAAGAAAACCAATTCCGGTAACGATCAGGAGCATTAAAGTACTCAACGGATCAACCATGAATGAAAATGGAATCTTTACAGTCCCGGCGCTGATCCAGTCAAAAAGTGGTACAATAAAAGATTTTGCTTGTGATGAATTCAGTTCAAAAAAAATCCCAAGGCTGACAACAAACGATGCAAGCACAGCTAAACAACCTGTGATACCAACAACGCTTTTAGAAAGTGTATTACGGCCTAAACCATTGACAAGAAATCCTATCAATGGAAATAATGGAACTAACCAAACTAAATTTATCATTCTTGTATTCTATTTTTCATCCTTATACTACATCCCGTCTCGGGGTAGGCCAGACTTACGAAGTCTCTTTCTTTTTTGCTAAAGACTTCGTAAGTCTTGATCATCACCACTTTAATTTATTCAAGACATTAACATCCGTAGAGGCGGTATTCCGGAAGATCATTACAATGATTGCCAGTCCAACCGCGACCTCAGCTGCAGCCAGCGCCATTATAAAAAAGACGAAAACCTGACCGGAAGCATCGTTGTGATGAACAGAAAAGGCTGTAAGCAAAAGATTAACAGCATTAAGCATCAATTCAATGGACATAAAAATAACTATGGCATTCCTGCGGATGAGGACACCGATAACGCCAATTGCAAAAATGATCGCACTAAGCAGGATATAATGATTTAACGGTACGCCCTGAATTGCTTGTGTTATATTCTCCATTATGCCCGTTTAATATCTTTTTTGGCTAATAGAACTGCCCCAACCATTGCCGATAAAAGCAGAAGTGATGAAACCTCAAATGGTAAAAGGAATTTACTAAATAGCACCTTTCCTAAATTTTTAACTAATCCCAGATCCTGAGTTTGCAAGACCACGGGATCTGAAACATGAAGAGCTTTTACAGACCCGACAAGTGTGATAACTAAACACATCCCGGCGATTACTCCAATCATCTTTACTATCGTCGATTTTGATGTACCCTGGCTTTCATTTAAGTTGAGCAACATGAGGACAAAGAGGAATAAGACCATTATTGCACCCATATAAACTATGAAATTCACGATCGCCAGAAACTGGGCATTCAATAATATGTAATGAATTGTAAAGGTGAAAAATGTGACGATGAGGTATAAAACGCTGTGTACCGGATTCTTCGCAAAGATTACCAGCAAGGCGAAAAAGATCGACAGAAAAGCAACAAAATAAAAAAGAGATATACTCATTAAGATTATCTTTAAATCTTCGCTCTATTTGGGGCAAAGGTATAATTTCCACTGAAATATTGTTTTGCAGACTTCCGAAGTTTTCTTTCCGCTGTACCAGAAACTGCGGAAGTCTTACATCCTATTATCCTATTGGCTCTTCAACCAGTTTATCCTTACCGTAGATAAAATCTTTTCTTAAATAATCCGCAGGAACGATAGGGCCATCTAGATAAATCGCTTCTTTCGGACAAGCTTCTTCACATAATCCGCAGAAAATACAGCGCATCATATTGATTTCATATACAGAAGCGTATTTTTCTTCACGATACAAATGTTCTTCGCCCTTTTGCCTTTCTCCAGCGATCATGGTTATCGCTTCAGCGGGACAGGAAAGCGCACAAAGTCCGCAGGCTGTGCAGCGTTCTGCGCCATGTTCATCCCGCTTCAGCGAATGCAAGCCTCTCCAGTTCTCTGAGAACTCACGCTCAACTTCCGGGTAAAAAATGGTTTCCTTCTTTTTGAACATGTGCATGAACGTTATGCCCATTCCCTGAAAAATTGCCGGAAGGTATAACCGCTCCCAGAAATTCATCGGTTTCTGTTCTAAAACTTTTTTTCTGTTACTTAATGGTTCCATAGACCCTAAATCCTCTCAAACAGAGTTTTAAATTAATGCATTACCCTCAGCCAAAAGCAGCCGGCAATTAAAGTTTATCAAAAAACGTGATCACAGTTCCTGTGATTACAATGTTTGCAATAGCTAACGGGATTAATATTTTCCATCCCAAATCCATCAGCTGATCATAACGGAAACGCGGAACAGTCCACCTTACCCACATGAAGAAAAAGATGAATACAAATATTTTCAAGAACAGCACCCCCATTCCAATTAGCGGACCAATTGTAGGCCCGGTCATTTCGTTAACCCAGTCCATTCCCGGATAGTTATATCCCCCAAAATATAACGTCGACATAACAGCCGATGCAAGGAACATATTCAGGTATTCGGCGAACATAAACGCCCCCATCTTGAATCCGGAATATTCAGTGTGATATCCTCCAACAAGCTCTGTTTCACATTCTGGGAGGTCAAACGGTGTACGGTTAGTTTCAGCAAATGAGCACACCAGGAAAATAAGGAAGCCTAATGGCTGGTATAGTATATTCCAGTTCGCGCCGTGCTGCTGCTCAGCAATTTCTTTCATACTAAGTGTATTTGTAGAAAGCAGCAAAGCTATTATAGATAAGCCCATCGGGATTTCATAGCTTATACTTTGGGATGCTGCTCGAACAGCTCCCATTAATGAGAACTTGTTATTCGACGCCCATCCGCCAATCATTATCCCATATACCCCAAGAGAAACTACACCAAAAATATAGAGTATGCCGACATTTATATCTGTTACCTGCAAGCTAACCAAACGGTCTGCAATCAAAACGTCCTGACCCCAGGGAATAACAGCACTTCCTATACATGCTGTTAACAGGGCTAAAGACGGTCCCAGTATGAAAAGTGCTTTCGACGACTCAGCGGGGATGATTTCTTCCTTAAAGAACATCTTTAATCCATCTGCAAGTGGCTGGAACATTCCGCCCCATCCCGCACGGCTAGGGCCGACGCGATCCTGAAGATAACCTGCTATCTTTCGCTCAGCTAATGTTGAATACGCTGCAACACCCAGACTGACTGAGAAAATGACAGTGATTAAAATAAATTTTTCTATTATAAATGATAATTCCATCAGATCTTGCTTGCTCTGTCAAACTCTACCTTATTTGCTTCCATCAAAGCTGGATTCTGCTTAATAACTGGCAGCGGCACCATTTCATAGTGATTGGACGAGATCACAGATTTATGAGATATCTGACGGGGTCCTTCAATCATCCAGTCACTGGTATTTTTTGTTTCGAACCGGCAGTTATTACATATAAAGTCTTCAACTTCACCAAACTCGTCTTTACGACCAGTAACACGTAACACCTCTTCACCTTTGTACCATAACGTGACTTTTCCTTTACAGGTTGGGCAATCGCGATGAGCATCTACAGGTTTGGTGAACCAAACACGGTTTTTAAAACGGAATGTCCGATCAGTTAAAGCACCTACCGGGCACACGTCAATAACATTTCCTGAGAAATCGTTATCTATTGCCTTTTCTATATAAGTTGAGATCTCCGAAGCATCGCCACGTCCTAAAATTCCATGTTCGCGGCTATCTGTAAGCTGATCAGCAACATAAACACATCTGTAACACAAAATACAGCGGGTCATGTGAAGCTGGATCTTATCTCCAATATCAATTTTATCGAATGTGCGGCGCTCAAATTCGTATCGCGTGTTTGCAACACCATGTTCGTACGAAAGATCCTGTAAATGGCATTCACCAGCCTGGTCACAAACCGGGCAATCCAGAGGATGGTTAATCAAAAGTATTTCAACCACGCCTTTACGTGCTTCAATTACCTCAGGTGATGTAATATTTTGAACTTCCATGCCATCCATTACGCCAGTACGGCATGATGCGACCAGTTTAGGCATAGGACGGGGATCTTTTTCCGATCCTTTAGTTACTTTTACGAGGCAAGTACGGCACTTTCCACCACTTCCTTCAAGTTTTGAATAGTAACACATAGCAGGCGGTACAATGTCTCCACCAATCTGACGCGCAGCATTGAGGATACTGGTACCGGGATCTACATCAACGGTTATCCCGTCTATCGTTACTTTAACTCTTTCGCTCATTGACTTACCTCCTCTAACTTGGGCAGTGGATCAGCGTATTTTGCTAAACCATAATTCCGCTCCATAGCATCCTTAGGATTTGTTACATGCCATTCAAATTCATCCCTAAAGTGACGAATTGCACTCGCAACAGGCCATGCTGCAGCATCTCCAAGCGGACAAATCGTATTTCCTTCAATTTTCTTAGCCACATCAACCAGAAGATCAATATCACTCATTTTACCATGCCCGTATTCCAACCTGTGCAACACTTTTTCCATCCAGCCCGTACCCTCACGGCATGGTGAACACTGTCCGCAACTCTCATGGTGATAAAAACGCGCAAAGTTCCAGGTGTTTCGAACTATACACTGATCCTCATCAAAGGCAATTAGTCCGCCTGAGCCAAGCATGGAACCTGACTGGAACCCACCATCTGAAAGCGATTCGTAGCTCATCAACCGCGCCTCACCATTTACGGTTTTCAAAGTCAGGTTAGCTGGCAAAATTGGAACCGACGAACCTCCGGCAACTACCGCCTTTAGTCTTTTGCCATTTGCGATGCCTCCGCAATACTCATCAGAATAAAGAAACTCCTCAACCGGAACGCCAAGGTCAATTTCATAAACACCTGGCTTGTTAAGATTTCCTGAAGCCGATATGAGCTTTGTTCCAGTGCTTCTTCCAATTCCAATTTTAGCGTACTCTTCACCGCCATCATTAATAATAGGCACAACCGCAGCGATGGTTTCAACATTATTAACTACTGTAGGACATGCCCAAACTCCTGATATAGCCGGAAAAGGTGGCTTAATTCTCGGATTCCCCCGTTTGCCTTCAAGCGATTCGATCAACGCCGTTTCTTCACCGCAGATATAGGCACCGCCGCCCGGCTGTACATATAATTCCAGGTTATAACCTGTTCCTAAAATATTTTTACCTAAAAACCCGGCATTCTTCGCTTCCGCGATGGCACGCTCGAGGATCCTGATCTGCGGCATCATTTCGCCGCGCACATAGATATATGAAGTTTTAGCACCTAGTGCAAAACTCGAAACTATCATTCCCTCAATAAGAAGATGAGGAATATAGGTCATTAAATAACGGTCTTTGAAAGTTCCTGGTTCAGATTCATCGGCATTACAAACGAGGTAACGTTCTTTTCCTTCAGGTTTAGCCAGGAAACTCCATTTCATGCCGGTAGGGAAACCAGCACCTCCCCGGCCACGCAAACCAGAATTTTTAACTTCTTCAACAATCGCATCTGGCGACATGGTTTTTAGAGCCTTCTCAACAGAGCGGTATCCACCATGCTGACGATAAACATCAAGAGTGTTAATACCGGGGACATTAATATGCTCTAATAATAATTTACGCGCCATCTTAAATTTGATTTGAGATGCGAGATGTGAGATGAGAGATATACTCACACTCCAATCTCACATCTCATGTCTCATATCTTATTTTTTAAATCTTCTATCAACTGATCAACACTTTGTTCAGTCAGTTTTTCATAAAATGTGTATCCTGGACCGATCTGCAAAACAGGAGCCATGCCACATGCAGCAAGGCATTCTACACCTCTCCAACTAAAGTTACCGTCTGCTGTTACTTCGCCTTCTTTGACACCCAAGGTATTTTCGATGTGGTCCATTATCTTTTCTGCACCAACCAGGCAACAAGGGCCTGTACGGCACACTTCAAGGACAAATTTACCCTGGGGGCGAAGAAAGAACATCGTATAAAACGTTGCTACCTCGTACACTTCAATTGGCTGAATACTTAAATAAGCCGCTACTTTATCCATAGTTTCCGGACTTACCCAGCCATATTCAGCCTGAACAAGGTGAAGAATAGGCAGCAAACCGGCCTTTTGCTTTCCTTCGGGATAACGAGTAACTATATCATCAAACTGTCTAATCAGATCTGATGAAAACTCTATGTCTTTATGTTCGGTTACGCTAAGCATCTAATTCTCCTGCGATTACGTTCAAACTACTCATGTTAAGAATGGCATCCGATAACAACATGCCGGCGCTCATCGGCGCATACATTTGATAATTAATGAAACTCGGCCTGCGGAAATGCAAGCGATAAGGTGACCTGCCTCCATCATTAACTAAATAGAATCCCAATTCACCGTTACCGCCTTCAACTGCGTGGTAAACTTCCGTCTTCGGAGTTTCAATTTCACCCATCACAATTTTAAAATGATAGATAAGGGCTTCCATGTTATTATAAACTTCTTCTTTTGGAGGCAGATAGAACTCGGGTACGTCAGCATGAAACACCCCTTTAGGCTCCTTTTCAATCTTGTCAAGAGCTTGTTGAATGATTCTCAAACTCTGCCACATTTCCTCGTTACGTACAATATACCGGTCATAAACATCACCTGTTGTTCCTACCGGGATCTCAAAATCAAAATCCTCGTAAGATGAATAAGGCTCATTTACCCTTACGTCATAATCCACGCCCGTAGCACGTAATATTGGTCCGCTCCAGCTATAATTCAACGCAATTTCTGGGTCAACTGCGGCTACTCCGGAAGTACGCTCAATAAAGATCCGGTTACGATTAAACAGAGTTTCAAACTCTCTCAGTATTGGAGGAAATTTGACCAGGAATTTCTTGATCTTTGCGAAAGCGATATCATTAAAATCGCGTTCAAACCCGCCTATACGTCCGATGTTAGTTGTCAGACGAGCACCGCAAATCTCTTCGTAGATCTCATAAATATGTTCCCGTTCTTCCATCAGGTATAAGAACCCTGAGAAAGCTCCGGTATCTACACCGAGGATTCCATTACAAATAAGATGATCGGATATTCGGGCAAGCTCCATAACAATCACGCGAAGGTAATCGACACGTTTAGGAGTTTTAATATTCAAAAGTTTTTCAACAGTCATGTGCCATCCCATATTGTTAATTGGGGATGAGCAATAATTCATGCGATCTGTTAATGGGGTAATTTGATAGAATGGGCGATGTTCGGCTATTTTTTCAAACGCCCTATGAATGTAACCTATGGTCGAAACACCACTCACGATCCGCTCGCCATCCATTTCCAGAATGTTTTGGAAGACACCGTGTGTTGCCGGGTGTGTTGGACCAAGATTTAGTGTAATAGTTTCCTTCTGGGGATCGTTATCAGTAAGTACTGGTTGATTTATCATCGTCCGAAGAAATAATCCTTTTTATCGACACGGTTTGGATCTTCAAGAGGATACTCTCTTCTCATCGGAAAAACCGTCATTTCATCAACATTTAAAATTCTAACAAGGTTTGGATGTCCTACGAAGTTGATACCAAAAAAATCATAGGTTTCGCGTTCCATCCAGTTAGCGCCCTCCCACAAAGTGGTAGCCGTAGGGATTTTAGGGTCATTGCCATCGATAAACACTTTGACCCTAACCCGAATATTATTTGTGAGACTGTGGACGTGGTAAATAACGCCTATAGACAGTTCAAGTTCAGGAAAATGGATTCCTGTAATATCTGTAAGGTAATTGAATTTTAACTCTCCGTCTTTAAGAAAACTGAGCACCTCAAATATATTCTCAGCCGAAGTTCCAAAAGTCAGTAACCCGAACGGCTCTGTTGGTACGGTTATCCTATTTCCAAACCTGGAGGTGAGACTTTGTATTACCTGCTGATTGCTTATTTTACCCATTACTGGATTCCGTATCTACTTAATAATTCCTGATATTCTGGAGATTCTCTTCGGCGAAGTGACTCGTTTCTTACCAGCTCTTGTATCTTATTGAAACCATCAATGATCGCTTCAGGACGTGGCGGGCAACCTGGAACATACACATCAACCGGTATGATCTCGTCAATTCCTTGCATAACTGAATAGGTATCAAATATCCCTCCACTGCTTGCACAAGCGCCAACTGCTATAACCCAGCGTGGCTCTGCCATTTGCAGATAAACTTGTTTAAGTACCGGTCCCATTTTCTTAGCAATAGTACCCATTACCATCAAAAGATCTGCCTGACGGGGTGAGAAGCTGGGTCTCTCAGAGCCAAACCTCGCAAAATCGTAGTGGGAACCCATTGTTGCCATGAACTCAATCCCACAACATGATGTGGCAAATGGCAGGGGCCATAATGAGTGTGAGCGTGCCAGGCCGACCACCTTTTCCATAGATGTGGCGAAGAATCCTGATCCTTCAACACCCGGAGGGGCTTCAACTATTTTTACTTCACTCATAATCCTTTCGACGAAAACTCATTTCAGGCGAACCCGGAATTGAGTCGCAAATTTAAGAAATTTAACGTTTTCAATCAGTCAACCCATTATTTAGAAACAGTCTAAGCTATTCCCAATCGAGGGCCTTTTTCTTAATGATGTATATAAATCCTAATAAAAGGGTTCCCATAAAAATGAACATCTCAATTAATCCGTTCACCCCAAAATCGCGGAAGTTTACTGCCCATGGATACATGAAAATTACCTCGATATCAAAAAGAACAAATAAAATTGCTACCAAAAAATACTTTATGGAAAAAGGCTGCCTGGCATTTCCTACAGATTTGATTCCGGACTCAAAAGCGACAAGTTTATCAGATGTCTTACGCTTTGGTCCAACCAAATGCGTAATAGTCATGGTTAGAACAACGAACCCAAGGGCCACCAACATTTGAAAAATGATTGGCAGGTAATTTACTGCAGTGCTTTGGGCTTCCATATTCTTTAAATTCTGGTGCAAAGATAAATAAAAAAGAGCCTCTAAACAATGTCCAGAGGCTCTTCAATAATATATAATAAATTTTTTACTTACTACCGTCTAAGGCTTTTTTGGCCTGTAGAGCAGGTGCATTGTTAGGATCTAACGCAAGAACTTTATCAAAGTATATTTTTGCCTTTGCATTATTACCGTCGCGTCTTGCGGCAACTGATCCAAGATAAGTGTATGCTTCAACCAAACTTTTAACATTTGTAGGTTTTGCGCCTTCCTCAGGCTTTTCTACTGTTAAGATATTAATGTATTTCTCAAAATATGGAACACCCAAGCCCTTTACATCCTCAGGTCCATCAAGCAGGCGATTAATTCTCCCTCTGTACTGCCAGCCTTGAAATGTAGCTGGTGCGCGTTGTACTAAATAACTAAAAGCACTATCCGCCTTTACCAGCAAGTCTCTAGGTGGATTCAAATTTGCATTTTTCTTCCCCGCGTAATCAAAGAAATACGACATTCCAAGATAGAAGTAATCAAGCAACACGCGATCAGGATTCTTAACTGAGATCTCATAAGCTTTTGCTGCATCGTCAAATTTCCTAGCCTTATATAAGGCGGTTGCTATTTCACTCATTACCACTGCATTTGTTGAATCCATCTGCACAGCTTTAGTGATATTAGCCATACCCTGAGCTAACTGAGTTGTATCTTTCATTTGTGCACGGCCCAAATAAAGATAATCCTGTGATATTATACGTGATGGCTCAGCTTTCGCCATAAAATCTTTCAATGCTTGCGAACTTGCAGTGTAGTTTCCGTTCTCAAAAGCGGAATACGCTAAGTAGCGAAGTACCCTTAAGTTAACCTTATCTAACTTGGCCATTTCATTAGCTTCTACTTCGAGAGCTTTGTAATCCTTTGCCCACATTAAAAAATCTGCGTGACGAAGGCGTGAGTCTAACGATCTGTCCGTAAGGTCCATATACTTTTCGTAAAAGGTCAAACCTTGCTTAAGACGATTATCGTATTCTTTTTGAGATGTTAATGCCCATGGTAAATACGCTTCTGATAATTCGCGATACGCAGGACCATAGTTTGGATCCAAAGCGATAACTTTGTTGTATTCTTCTATCGCCTCGGGATAAGCTTTAGATAACTTATTAATCTTGCCAAGCTCAACCTTTGATCTTAACATAGTTTTGTCCAGATCGTAAGCAGTTCTGTAAGCACTGAAAGCCTCACTGTTTTTCATTTGTGCACGATAAGCGTCTCCTAAAGCCAGGTATACCTGAGCATCCTTTTCATTAAGAGCCTTTGCTTTTGCGAGGTGGGTAAGAGCCTCCGTTATTTTTGGAACTGGTGCATATGTATAGGCTTTACCTATATAAAGATCTATTGTGTGATCTTTCTTCTTTGTCAAAGCAATTGCTTTATCAAAGTTCATCTTAGGATTTGCTTTCTTAGCAAGATCCACTGCTCCAAGTCCAATAAAATTTAAAGGATATGCAACATTAGCTGCAACACCCTTGTCGAATGCTGCTTTAGCCGAATCTATATAGTCAGGCCTCTGATTAATAGGACTGGTTGTTAGGTAAAGATTACCTAATACGAAAAAGTTTTCTGCGTTTGTTGGTTGAGAGCTTGTTAATGTTTTTAATATTGCTTTACCCTTCTGATACTGTTCCGCATCAATGGCTTTACGCGCATCAGCTAAACTCTGTGCAAAAACTGCTGAACCTACTAACATCAACCCCAGGGTTATCTTAACTGCCTTGTTCATCATGTGTAATTTTAATTTAATTTACTTAGTTATAATATTAATTTCACGGGAGGGTATGCTATCGGGTAACAGTCCCGATTTTAGTACAATCCTTTGTCCGCGTTCTCCTGCAATAAAAGATGCAAAACCTGTGCCCAAACCCGGGCCGCCTTCGCAATTAACTATATACAATGATCTTAACAGCGGATACAGCTCTAACGCTATATCATTTTGAAAAGGCTTGTAAAAAGCGTCGGAGCCAGGCTTACCTGCCACATTCTTTACACCCATTATTATCAAAGAACCAACCTCATCTTCCAGATCCACAGGAGGTTGAACTATCCAGTTCACGCCCACTACTCCAATCGTTCCCGGATTATCAAAGACATATTTGATAACCTCAGAGTTCGTTTTAAGCGCGTAAACGCCCTTAGCTGGAAGTACTTTAACGGCTGCAAGGTTCTTAAAGTATCTTACTGTACTCGAGTTTGCGTTATCAAAAATTAAATTACCTAAAGAAGACGTTTCTCCCCTCATCACCTTTATTATATCATCAATAGTTGCAGTAGAATCCTCCACTGAATTATGTGTGATCAGCGCTATCCCGTCTATTGCGAAACGATTAACTCTCGTTTTAATATTTTTACTGTCAAAATGCTTTCTCTCAGCGGCACTGAGATCACGTGACAAGATTGCAACCTGGGCACTATCGTCCAAAAAAGAATTGATCAACTCGTTCTCAGATTTAGCGATAAGCTGAAGCCTGGCATCAGGATAAGCACTTTCGAATACGTATGCCTGATCTTCAATTATTGGAACCAAAGATTCGTCTACAAGGATCTTTTCTCTACCACTAGTATAGGTTTGAACCTCTGTTTTGTTTTGCTGGCAGGACACCAGCGCAGCAAATAAAGTAACAACTAAAAAAGACCCGTACTTAACTAACCTTATCATTGAGAGCGAAGCAAACGCACAAACCTTAAAAAGGAATATCCTATTAATAATACACCAAAAGCTATTCTATAGCTTTGAGACATGTCTATCGGAAAATCCTTCCAAAACATTATTATAACACCTAAAACAAAGTATAGAGTAAACATCCCCAGGCCCAAAATAAACAGAAATCGCTTTGCGGGCGATTTCTGTACATTTTCCTGTTCACTGTTCAATGACATTATTGTCCTGATAGCTGGAAGAATATTGGCATAGTGTAAGCAACCCGAACCGGACGACCATTTTGTATACCTGGCTTCCAGGCTGGTGCACTTTTTAATACACGGACCGCTTCTTCATCACAACCACCCCCAATACCTCTCAATACTTTGATATCTGTAAGATTACCGTTTTTCTCCACTACAAAGCTCATAATTACGCGACCAGTAATATTGTTCTCACGCGCCATCGGAGGATATTTCAGATTTTTCTGAAGATACTTTCCCCATCCGGCCATACCACCGGCAAACTCAGGAAGAACCTCAACGCTCGCGAAATCCTTGATACTATTATCCTCAACAACTTCAGCCTGTTTAGGAGCTTCACCTACAGGCTCATCGATCACGATCTCTGCATCCGGGTTACCTTCTATAGTTTTTTGTCCGGGATCGGCTACCTTCAATTCTTCAACCGTAGGCGGCTCTTCGTCCCTTACTTCCTCAGCAGGTACAACTACCGGAGGAGGGAACTTCACCTGGTCAATTTTTGGTTTAGGTGGCTCCGGTGGAGGAGGAGGCAGCTCTTCTTTATTTATCGGCGGAGGAGGAAGTAGCACAACCTCAGTTATTTTCTCCTTCTCAGCTTCCGGAAGAATTCCGGAAATGTAGCGAATGATCAGAGGCATCGAAACTAATATTATAAATATTACTGAACCAATAATCACCGCTCGGCTTGTAGTTTTGGAGTTATCTCTCCTCAACTCATACGCACCATAGGATTTATTCCTACCTGCGAATACCACATCAAGCCATTCAGTGTTGAATAAATCTATTTTTGACCCTAACATATTTTAATTCTTTAGAGGGTTATTAATTTGTGTTATTATTATTTGTAAAGGCCGTCGCGCTTCAGCAAACCAATATCCGGTATGGTGATTTCGACAATAGCGTATCGGGTAATGTTTGAAACCTTCATCTCATCAAGAATGTCAACGAAGTTACGGTAGTTTGATTGATCACTAGGCTTGATCAAAACGATCAATCCTTTTTCGGGATCCCCAGTAGCTGCTATAACCTTCTTCGATTGTTCAATAAGAGCTTTCCTGATGCCATTACGGCCAAAGTTGTCAACCTGTGGAGAGGTTAAGGGATTATCTGGTAAACCCATATACCATTCTACGCGATTATTGGCACCTAAAAGTATACTCATTGTTCTGTTATCAGCAATCGTTAACTCCTGCTGATCTTTATCATCTTTATCCGGCATGGCAACATCCATTGCCTGAGGTTTTGCCAATGTAGTAGTAAGCATAAAAAACGTGATCAAAAGAAAAGCAAGATCTACCATTGCTGTTAGATCTACACGTGTAGACTGCTTTTTACTTCTAACCTTCCCGCCTTTATTCTTACCCCCGCCGGAGGTATCTAATTCTGCCATCGCGTTTTAATTAAATTAATTATACGAATTACTATTTCTCAGTCGGCCTCAATGAGGTGATCAAGCTAAATTTGTTAATATTTTGATTCTGCAGGATGCTGGTAACTTTCTTGATCTCCGGATACTCTTCTCTTGAATCCCCTTTAATACTTACCCGCATCTCAACATTATGAAGTTCCTTAGTCGCAACACGCGCTGAGTAAATCCAGTTATGCAATTCTGAAGGCCTTTCGCCAACAGAATCCGCAGGAATTCCTGTTTGAAGTCCGGGAGTATTTCTGTCATCCCCTTTAAGCTTAATTATCTGCTTTAACTGGCCGATCGGAACGCCGAAGCTTTCAATAAGTGAAAACCTCAGTTTTTCCTCAGGAGTAAATTGCAAATTGTATTTTTCACCCATTAGTTCAAGTGTGCGAACACGAATCGGCTGTCCCGGAACACCAAAAAATATTTTCTTCTGACCCACGGTCAACGTTGCAATATCTACATCCGGCAATTTAAATTTAACAGTCGATGCCGGGGTATCTACAGGAAGTGGTTCGGGCTGACGAGCTGTTGCTGTTAGGATAAAGAATGTAAGCAACAAAAACGCCACATCGCACATCGCTGTCATATCGATAGCTGTACTTTTTCTGGCAACTTTAGCTCTAGGCATAGTTTATATTATAATATTAAAGAATCCTGTTAGTATATAGATGAAAAGATTCCGGGTTTTCCATAAAGCCCGGAATCTTTTTTTCAAATATATTATTTGTGAGTACTGGCGTACGTTTGAACGATTGAGAAACCCGCTTCATCAATAGCATAAGTTAACTTATCGATCTTTGATGTAAACAAGTTGTACATAACAATTGCTAAAGCTGAACAAGCAATACCAGTTGCAGTATTGATAAGTGCTTCCGAGATACCGTTTGCCAATGCCGCCTGATCCGGAGAACCTGCACTTGATAATGCAGCGAAGGCCTTGATCATACCAGTTACTGTTCCTAATAGCCCCATCAACGTACCGATAGATACAAGAGTCGCAATTACAGTTAGATTTTGCTCTAACATTGGCATCTCTAAAGCTGTTGCTTCTTCAATATCCTTTTGGATTGCAAGACATTTCTGCTCAGTGTCCATTTTAGTCTCAGTTTCCATTTCCTTGTACTTTTTCAAGCCGGATCTGATAACATTAGCAACAGACCCTTCTTGCTTATCACATTCGGCGATAGCTGCATCGATGTTTCCAGCACCAATAAAAGCCTGAATTTTTTTCACAAATGCATCGATATTTCCTTTTCCAGTAGCTTTGTTTATTACTAAGAAACGCTCGATAGAAAATACAACTACCATTAATAGTAAGCCAATCAGTACCGGTACGATATATCCACCTTTGTACACCATTCCGAAATAATTTCCTGGCAGCGGGTGCCCATTCTCAGGATCGCCGCCTTCAAAATTCGATGCATCGCCCATTACAAATTTCCATAAAAGTATTCCTACAAGAATACAAAGTACAATAGATAGACTTGCAAAAATGCTTGAACCAGAGCTCTCTTTCTTCGCTGTTGTTGGTTTTGGTGCGTTCGCCATTTTTTTAAAATTTTAGTTTTTAGTTGTTGATTAAATGTATGAGTTAATTGATTTTGTGTTGGTTATTAAATTTAAAAATGCAATATCCTAATTATATCCATATTATGTTCTCCATAGTAGAAAGGATAACAAAAATATAATTTTCGACTTAATAAAAAATTATTTGTGAATTTATTAATTCT
>NZ_JBBJNI010000055.1:0-24132 GCF_037719425.1 Daejeonella sp.
TGAGGACGCCAGATTTTCATTCTGGAAACAGGGGTTCGATTCCCCTACGGGCTACCATAAGGGAAAGGTTCTTAAAATCAGAATTTTTCCCTTTTTTTATGCCATCTAACTCGCTGTTATAAAGGTAGATAGCTTCTAAAGCTTCATTGATATTAGCGGTTCGATGTTGTGATCCGTCAAAAGTGAATTTTTCAGGGAACATCGAACCGATAAAATCACGTTTAACGTTAATATCTTTAAAAAACTCGTAAAAACTGTCAAGGCCTTTTAAAACGGTCATTGCTTCTTCCAAGAGTTTATCCATGTTAGATACAGTAAGCTGATTGGCTGATGTATCCGCTAGTTCTGCCTCTGATACCGTTATTCTTTTCTCACATTCACTCTTTATAGTTTTATAATCCGAGGGGTCAATATCACCTGTTAACAGTAATTCCCTGGCCTTGGTCATTTTATTGCTCTGGTCAGTGATTTGATTGATGATTTGCTTTTTTAGACCATTTTTGCCGGTTGTAAGTTCTTTATATTTCTTTAGTAGATCATCCTTAAAAACGTTTTCAAAGGCAGGGTCTAGTGAGAACTTCTTAAGTTCTGCTAAGAACGCTTTATTAGTCTCTTCTGCTTTAAATCTGCATCCGCAGGAGGCGGAACAGTGATAATAATAATAGTAGGCATGTCGGCCTTTGGATGCGCTACCAGTCAGCATTCTGTTACAGTTTGGGCAGTGCATAAAGCCACGGAGAGGAAGTTCCTCATCGGAAACCATTCTGGTTTTTTCGCGAATCTTTCTTTTCTTGCCATCTAATATATCCTGAACTTTGTAAAACATAGCCTGTGTAATAATCGGCTCGTGATCGCCTTGCACGTAAGTAGCATCCTCGTCTTTATATTGAGACACAGTCACCAGTCCACAATAAACAGGATTGCGGATTAGCCGCCAAAAGTTGCTCTTATCGCAGTTCAATCCTTTCTGGTTGGCCATCTTTCTGATTTGATCCGCAGCGAATGTGCCTTTTGACAGGACTTCAAATACCCATTTCATAATTTCAGCCTTAGGATAATTGGGCTCAATGTACTTTCGTCCGGCTGGATTGATTCGGTTAGCGTAGCCAACTGGCGCAGCACCCATCCAGCGACCTTCTTTCCTGGCTCTACGCATACCGTAGAATGTGTTTAACGCCCTACGATCGTTTTCAACTTCAGGAGCAGCAAGATAGAACGCAAGCATCATTTTATTTTCAGGAATGGATAAGTCTAACGGCTGTTCCACGGCCTGCGGTTCAATTCCTAATTTTCGCAAAGTATTTATCATTCCATAAGCATCTCCCGCATTACGGCTAAATCTATCCCACTTCGTAAACAGAATTATCTGAGATTTGCCTTTACCCTTTTTAATATCGGTTAAAAGACCGTTCCATGCAGGACGATTAAAAGTTTTTGCTGAATAATCTTCAAAAACCACTTTACGCACCTCGATAGAATTGATCTCGCAATATTTAAGAAGTACCTCCTGCTGATTGCGTTGTGAATAGCCCCTGTCTGCCTGCTCATCAGTGCTTACACGAATATACAAATCGGCTGTTTTCATTTTTTAAGTTGTTGATTTACAACTAATTTACATAAAAAATCTATCATTTGCAAGACCTTTTTTGATTTTTCTGGAGACATTTCAATGCCATACTTCCTTAGGATTTCGGAGGCCTTTTCAGGAGAAATATTTGAGATATCAGATTTCATCAGCCGGTTGGTATCGCCGGCAAAATTTGAAAGATATGATAGTTATATTATACAAGCTTGAACCCAGAGGTAGGTTAATTAGCGCTCTTTAATAGAGAAAATGCCAGCAGATAGTATGCGAGCAAAAGATCTACGTGAGCCGGTTATTGCAATAATTGTTATTATTAGCCCAATTGGCTCAGTTCTATACAATTATTAATTAAAATAACCAGGCAAAGCGCTTTTTCGCAAATTTTTGAGTATGTTATATAGAAAATCAGCGATTATGCCCAATTGCTCAATTTGTCTTAAGCGAGAAGCGACCCAAACCGGTTCCCATTTATTATCCGCATTCATGATCGAAAGCGTCGTTGGCAAACGCGGCCATGAGAAAGGATTTTTGCTTGATGATGCGCCGGATTTTGATTATAGAAGCAATACTGGTGCTATCCCTGTAGTGGAAAATTATTTGTTTTGTATCGGCTGCGAACAACGCATGGCATATCTGGAAGGTTATGTCTGTACAGAATACCGGGATAAATTTAAAAATGCCCGTTTTGGACAGAATTTCTCAGATAGCGAAATTACTGGCCAGTCCTGGATACTCCGCGAAGCAGGTCGTGTCCATCCACACGCTTTTACATTACTGCTGGCCAGCTTGCTCTATCGTATGTCGCTATCAAATAAAAAACTGTTTGCTGATTTTCACCTAACACCCCTTGAGCAGGAGCAACTCCGTGGCATTCTCGATGCAGCCCTGCCTCCATATGAAAATTTTAAGGTAAAAATCAAGACCGCTCACTACCTGCGCACTTTGGATGGCAACGAAGCGCTTTTCGATGGCCTATATTACATTGTCGCCACATATGACCGGTTGCATGACGAGACGATGTCGTTTAACATAGTGCATCCAGCTTTTCGGCTGCCATATAACATGATGTTCGGCCAGCTGCTAATTCTTTTCTTTTTTGGAAAGCCCAGGCGAGAGGCAATATACCTCGACTTTTTCGGCCTTCTTGGTAATTGGGATGTCTTAACTACTCTTAATGGTGATGGTATGCCGTTAAAAACGATAGTCCTTCCGGAGCAGAGCTGGCAGGTTATGCTGGCCAATGTCCGCGATGAAATTGTAGCTCAAAAAATACCCGGTCTTATCCAACTTTTCTTTCAAGAACATTATAAAAAATATAGAAGGCCACCAACTAACGAGGACTGGCTTGGATTCCTTGACCTGAAGTTTCCGCCGGATCAACTGTCAGGCGATACACCCGAGGTCAAGTAACGCTAATTTGCTACTTTTCGCCGCTTTCTCACTCCCCACGCCTGCCGAGTTAATCACATATGAGAGCAACCTCCAAGATAACGGATATGAATATTGTGTGCCACTAATCTCCTTGCAACAATTTAAGCTTCTTAAAGCAACAGATGCTACTCAACCATTTCCGTTAGCTCAGGTGGCCTTACTGTTCAACATTCGATGTGCACAGAGGAAAGTTCAGTATTTATTTACAGTGAAGATCTGAAAATCATTGAAATCTGACGATGTTAAATACACATTTGTTTGTATTTCGTTATTTCGATCTTTGTATTCTAATTAATAAAGGGTGGATGAACTGAATTATTTCGAAAATACTCGTGACGAGATCAAGGGTCGTGTAGAAGTTGCCGAAGATCTGGCCAAATTGAATGCAAATCTGCAAAGATTCAATTGGATGTCAATTCATCCGCAATTATTTATGACGGAGTATCGACGATTACTCAATCTCGCGGCTGACCCGTCAGCCACACAGGCTGACGTTACAAAGGTTTTTGCAGATCTGTTTTGCGATTTTAGGGTGACCTCACTGTTCATCGACGGATTATTAAAGACAGTGCCTCATATTAAACCTTTTTGCCCGCTGGTGGACCAGGCAGTTATGATGGCGATTGCCCACGATTATGCAGGCGCTATCCATGTGATGATTCCTGTTATTGAGGGTGCACTGCGAAAGTACCAAGTCGATGTTAAAGGCAAACAGAACAGCCAGATTATGCGGTCGGCTGACCTTCTTCAGGTTTTTGGTTTTCTGGAGGAAGATTATATAGCTCATAAAAAAGTAGTATTTAAGGAAAGATTCGACGCCGGTATTATTGATCAAAGTAAGTTTACACGTCTTGTTGCTCTTGAACGCCAGTACATTACAACGTGGCTGAATGTGATCAAGAGCTATATTCAACAAAACCTGTATATGGATACTTCCAACTGTACACTGTTAGACCCACTTAACAGACATGTACTACTTCACGGGTTCTCAGTTGAGCTGGACTACTCCCTTTCTAATTTCTTGAAGGTTTTTAACACACTTTTATACATTGCCTGGGCATTTCGGGAGGCAGACCCAAGCATTCCCCAACGGATCTCGCTGGAAAATGAGGATATCCTGTATAAGTGGTCGGCCTTTGAGAAATTAAAACTTATAACCGGGGTTACTAATGAAATCAAGCTGTCTGTCTACCAAAAATATCCCGATTTTAAAACGGATGATTTTCAATTTGTTCCAAGTCAGCCGCGTTTTAGACCTCTTGAGCCCCACCGACCTCTTGGGCCGGAACTAACAAAGATAGATTCGCAGCTTCGTGAATGGTATCCTGAACTGCGGAACTTTTCGTAGCCTAAGGCTTTCTGTGTTCGCTGAATCATCTTACCGCTTCTGTCTTACCAATTATGTTGTTCAACTTTTGAAGTCTGTTTTGTCCGACCGGTTCAGTCATGGAAAAAAAGGTGAGTTTTCGCTATTTGACGATGATTCCATGATTGTAGCTTTTAGTCTATACAGCTAATTTCCAAAATAATACAACATTTTTTTGTTACCTTTTTATATATATTTGTAACAAAATTGAAGTCAGTTCATCGATATATAGCAAACCAGATTAAGCGCAGTACTGCTGGGAGCATATTGTTTCCTAGCGACTTTCGGGGATTAGGTGCTGATAGTGCAATAAAAATGAGCTTAAGCAGACACGCACGAGAAGGGTTATTAGTAAGGTTGGCACACGGGATTTATTTTAAAGAAAAGAAGAATAATGAAGCGATTAAGCCATCATTAGAAGAAATAGCCGCAGCCATAGCAAAAAAGGAGAAGATTAAGATAAAACCTTCAAATGCGTTTGCATTATATCATTTGGGTTTAGCAGATATGCCTCCAGTCGATTTGACTTATATTACTGATGGCGAGCCTCGGAATATTCTTATCGCTGGTCAACGGCTTATTTTTAAATCTGCTACTCCAAAAAAACTTAGTCTTTCATCGCGTACCTGTGGGCTTTTGATACAGGCATTAGAAGAGATTGGGCAGAATTCCGTGACCGATGCTCACAGAACGGAGATAATAAAAAAAATGCAACACGAAGATCCAGAAAGAGTGATGGAAGACCTTAGACTCGCACCAAGCTGGATCTATAACATGCTCTACAAATTAAAACAACAAATAAACTACTAGCAATGAATACACAACTGAACGTAAACTTCCACGAGGAAACAGCCTTTTTTGGTTGTATAGAAATTGATGAAACGTATATCTGGAACCAAGCCCGACAGATACTGGGTCATTTTCCTGACGAACGGGAAGAATTAATGCCCGGCCTAAAATGGGGATCAGTTTATCGACTTTATACTCCTGCGTTTTGGAAATTCCAATACTTGATTAGTTCCTTCTCGGACAGCCGAGAAACGCATAGGTTAGCGGGGAACATTAGGGATGAGATTGTTATGTGCATGTTGGGTGGTTATGGAATTCCTTCAGAAATGGGAATCATTGCGTTCGAAACACTCAAATTGCAAAAATTGATTAGGTCATTTGTGCCCTTTGATGATCTACTAAACGCTTTAAGCAGTCAAATGAAATTGCAAAATGGCAGACTCGTAAAATATCGATTTGCACGTCAAAAAGCCAATTATATCTATACTTTTCTTAATAGGTCAGACATTGACCAAATCCCAACAGAAAATGACCTAGAAATGCGTGCGTGGTTGATGTCAGTAAATGGAATTGGATTTAAAACTGCTTCTTGGATTACCCGAAACTGGTTACGCAGCGAAAAGGTAGCTATTTTGGATATTCATTTGTTACGCGCGGGAGTCATAACAGGTTTTTTTCGTCCCAATTTTAATCTGAATTCAGAATACCTTTATTTAGAAGAACGTTTTTTGACCTTTTGTCAACAGCTTGAAGTAAGGCCTTCTGACATGGACGCAATTATTTGGCACTATATGAAAAAAAACAATAAATTAGCATTAAACATTTTATCTTCAATCACTTAATCTAAATATTATGTCAGGTAGTTCAGGCGGTTCTTTCGGTGGCGGATTTGCGCCAGAACCTACTTGCGAAAAAATTCTTATTCGAACACAACTTGCGTCACCAGTGCCGGATGTAATTGACGACCTACGGACTGGTGACGTCCTTGATGTTGTGCTTGGCGGCCCTACTGGTCCGCTAACAGCACAGACTAACGATGGCGATGTTGCAGGAGCGATCCTAATATCTAATCCCGCTTCGCTTATTAATTGCATTAATGAGGGCTTCGAATTTAAGGCAAAGGTGATGGACATAACAGGTGGTGATTGTCAGATATCTTTATATTGTAGCGGCCGATGATCACTATTACGGGCGGTACATACCGCGAACAATGTCTTCATCCGGATTTCGATATGCAATTTGGTTCTGGCTTACGAGCTTGTCGTGCAATTCGCGCTTTAGACGAAAGCGCAGGAATTCAATTTCACACTTTCTGTTCGGTCGCAAACGAGCTTTTTCTCAGCATGTTTGAAGATACTTACAAAATTAAGACTCATAAATATCCGGCCACCGATTCAATTGGTTTTTATTATGATTATCCATTAAGGACACCAATCATCTATCCGAGACCGGATCTGATTGCTAAAGAAAAAGAAATACAGTTCGAAGCTGATCATATTTTATGTTTTGGAATGCTGGAAGGAAATGCTCGAGTCAAAGGAAAAAAAGTCGTTTATGATCCACAGTCCCCGGTAAGCCCCAAATCTTTCAAAGAAACAAATTCACAAGCCGAAGAGTTGGCAATAGTCATCAATTATAAAGAAGCGCAGAAGATTGCAAAAAGCGAGAGTGTAGAGGAAATTCGTCGTTATTTTTTTGAGGTAGAAAACGTCGCGGTATTGGTGATTAAAATGGGACCGAAAGGGGCAATGGTGTATACTGCAAATGACAAAACGGTGATACCTGTTTATAGAACAGGTAGCGTCTGGCCGATTGGTTCAGGTGATGTCTTCGCTGCGATCTTCGCTTACCACTGGATGGAGGGCAATCGTTCTCCGGTAGAAGCAGCTAAAAAGGCTTCGTTTTCTACAGCGATTTATTGTAATTCCAGAAGCTTTCGTTTTGAATATGCGGGTTATCAGGAGGATATCAAGCCGATTGAAATACCTGATTTTCCTATCGGGCAAATATACTTGGCAGGTCCTTTCTTTACATTCGCCCAAAGATGGCTCATTAATGAAGTTTTAAATAACTTAAATCATCTCGGGATGAAAGTCTTTTCTCCCCTGCATGAGGTTGGGCTGGGTGAGCCAGGAAGTGATGTCGCCAAAAAAGACTTGGCAGGCTTGGACAGTTGTAAAATTGTATTTGCAGTATTAGATGGTCTGGATTCTGGCACCTTGGTGGAAATTGGTTATGCGCTAAAAATGGGAATACCGGTGATTGCATATGTAGAAAATGAGTCAAAAGAAGATCTAACCATGCTGATCGGTACAAATTGTATTATTGAAAAAGATTTGACTACGGCGCTATATAAATGTTTATGGTTGTTAGCTGAAAAAGAGAATGCCTAAAGTAGCTATTTTACTTTCAGGAGGCATCGATTCTATTGCGCTGACTTATTGGAAGCGTCCTGATATAGCGATCACTATTAATTACGGCCAGGCACCGGCCTTAACTGAGATTAGGACAAGTGAAACGATATCGAAAATCTTGGGTATTCCACACTATGTAGTCGAGGCAGATTGTAGCAGCTTGGGTAGCGGAGATCTGATCAACCAAACTCCCTTAGGTGTTTCCCCCTCCTCTGAATGGTGGCCATACAGAAATCAGCTACTCATCACCTTGGCTTGTATGAAAGGTATTTCACTTGGCATTAATGAATTGATGTTGGCTTCCGTAAAATCGGACAGTTTTCACAAGGACGGCACAGCGCAGTTCTACGGTTTAATGAGTCAACTGATGGTTTATCAGGAGCAGAGTATTAAAGTCACATGCCCGGCTATTGAGCTTACATCGGTGGAATTAGTTCAGCGATCAAACATCTCAGCTAGCTTGCTAAATTGGGCACATTCTTGTCATAAATCGAACATTCCTTGCGGTGATTGCCGTGGATGTAACAAGTATCGCCAGGTCATTTATGAATTGCAACAAAATGGCTATGAGAAATCCAAAGCCTAAATTAACGGAAGAAGCTGTATTACCGTTTATCTATCCAATCAAGGGAAATACAAAACTTCAACGCCCTTCACTACCCTATCACTATGATTTTTTTGACATCGCCTTTGAAAGGCGGTCCACTAGGCGCTTTGGACTATTATTGCCAGGACAGCTTGATGCCTTGCTTTGGTTTGCGGCAAAAGCTATTGAGGTCCAAGTACAACCTAATGGTTACGTGCTTTCTCATCGTCCTAGTGCCTCGGCTGGTGCGAGGCATCCGATTGATATTTTAGTTTGTAGCAATGGCCCAATACCTACGGTTGCTTACTATAATCCTTTTCAACATTCCTTGGACATACTTGTACTTGACTCTGCCACTGTCAAGGGATTGCTGGCGCATATCAATGAAAATTTAGCGATGCAGCAAGGTGTATTTTTATGGCTAGTAGCTCATCCCTTAAGAACAATTGCAAAATATGATTTTGCTGAAAGCTTAGTTTGGCGTGATGCAGGGGCACTGTTACAGCAAATACAGTTAACGGCAACGGCCATAAATTTGGCGAGTTGCCCTGTCGGTACTTTAGCTGAGCCATTTGCAGAGCGACTGTTTGGAAATAGTAGTAAAATTATATCAGCCGGAGGAATTGTAGTTGGAAATTTGGAATTGTAGTTTGTTCACTTTAACTTAGTGTTCACAACTTGGTGAACATGAATAAATAGTGAACGTGGAAGAGCAGATAATCTATAAGGTCATACAACTGATTCAGGAACGAGCTGGCCTAAAAGGGAGATGGTATGCGCGCACAGGAAAAAAAAACATAGATGGACAATTAGAATTAAAAGGTGACAATAACAAATATACCTTTCCGGTAGAATTTAAAAAAGAAGTTAAACCAATACACTTCTTACATTTCCAGAAGGTCCGTGAACAAGCAGGGGATCTGATCGTAATTGCCGAGACTATTTATCCGACAATACGAGAACAATTGCGCAAGCTTGGACTCAATTACCTGGATGCAGCAGGTAATTGCTTCATCAAAAAAAATGATTGGTTATTTCTGATCGATGGCTTTAGGACAGAAACCATAAATCCAATAAAGAAAGATAGAGCCTTCAATAAAACGGGGCTGATCCTCCTATTTCATTTCCTCAACGACGAAAATTATCTCAACGCCACCTATCGCCAGATGGCGGACGATTACGGCATCGCCCTAGGTAATATAAACTATATTATTAACAGCTTGAAGGATCAGGGATTCGTCATACAACTCGATAAAAAGCGCTTCCGTTTAGCTCGGAAAAAAGAGCTACTAGACGAATGGATAGCGGCATTCGAAGAAAAGCTAAAGCCGATATTGAAGCTGGGAGAATTCCGATTCATCAACGGCAACGAAAAAGAATGGGAGAAGATCCCTCTCACTAACTATGAAACGCAGTGGGGAGGCGAACCAGCAGCTAAATTGCTGACTGGCTATTTAAAACCTGGTAAGCTAACTTTATATACCGTTGAGAACAGGGTTAACCTGATCAAAAAATATAAGTTGGTACCACAAGAGCAAGCAGTACTAACTGTATATAAGAAGTTCTGGAAATTTAACCTGAACCACGAAGATACGGTTCCGCCAATTTTAGTATATGCGGACTTGATCAATACGGGCGACCCGAGAAATATCGAAACCGCTCGAAAGCTTTACGATGAACTACTTGAAGATCAATTTTGAACAAATGCGCTTTGGCGCAATGCGGGCGACTTTTGAATCCCTGGAACGAGGATTCAGAAAATTTGATGTTGATTATTATTTGATTGGAGCCTTCGCCCGTGATCTTTGGATGAATCATATCAATACCCTGCCGGTAAGAAGAACAACATTAGATGTGGATTTTTCTATCTACATCAATAGCCAAGAAGATTTTATGGCGCTAAAAGATTATCTAAAAGACGCGGAAGGATTCAAGGCGGATGACCAGCCTTATCGGCTGCACGCACCCGATAGTACGATTATTGATCTCATTCCGTTTGGCGGGATAGAACGCAACCATATGGTGTATCTGGAGGGCAGTTCACCAATGGATTTATCGGTGTTTGGAAACATGCAGGTACTGGCACATGCAGCTAACGTCAATTTGGAAGGAATTAATTTTAAAATATGCACACTTCCAGGTCTATGTGTATTGAAATTAATTGCCGGGCATGAAAAGCCCGATCGTCTTGAAAAGGACCTCGGCGATTTTTATTATATACTTGAAAATTATTTTGAAATTGCAGGTGATACCATTTATGAGGAGGAGTACGATGATTTAATTGACGACAATTTTGAACCGACTATAGCCGCGGCGAAAGTCCTTGGCAGACAACTGTCACCTATACTAAATGAATCCATGGAGTTAAAGATAGCTTTCGCTTCCATCCTGGGGAAGTTGAAACATGGATTTTCTTCGGAAGATATCGATCAGATGTATGCACACGAACCTCAAGACCGGCAAATTAGGCGAATGAGGTTAGTTTGTGTGCTCCTTAATGAAATTGAGACATGGCAAATCACTTGAGGTGGTGTTATACTATCTCCCTCGAATTGAAATGTTAATTCAGCTTCATCAGGTTGGCTGCATTATACGAATATAGAATAAACTCAATTAAGCTGGTAAGTGCATAATTTCTGTATCTTATCACCTGCTGCGGCCACCCATAGCTTATGACATAGCCTAGTTCAGAATTAATACTAATTTTAGTCACTTAACACTCTCCCTAAATGACATTTATTGATAAAAAGGAATTTTTAAGGAGCTTTGCGATACGACCGGATGGTGCTTTTAACGTTTTTCTAGGAGCTGGTGCTTCTGTTCAAGCAAACATTCCAGCTGCAGGAACCTTAATATGGCAGTTCAAAAGAAAGCTCTATTGTGATGCTAATAATTGCAAGGAAGAAAAGTTTAAGGATTTGGAGTCTGAAAGAAACAGATCAATTCTTCAAAGTTTTTTTGAATTAAAGGGAGGTTTTCCAAAACTTCATTCTCCGGATGAATACTCAGAATACTTTGAGAAATGTTATCCAATGTCCATTGATAGAAAATCATTTATTCAAAGAATAATATCCAATAAAAATCCTTCCATAGGTCATAAGTGTTTAGGAGTGTTATTCGAATCTCATAAGATTGAACATATTTGGACCACCAATTTTGATGAGCTAGTGGAAAATGGTATTAGAAGTATAAACAATGCGTCTCAATTTGAAATTATTTCCCCAGATAATCTTCATCAGATCAATAACCTTAATAAGTACAAAAGAGTAATTAAGCTTCATGGAGATTACAGGTATGATAAGCTTCAAAATACCAACAATGAGCTTAAGGCTCTAGAAGTCCAATTACATCATTATTTCGCGAAAGCTCATAGTCAATCTGGCTTAATTGTAATTGGCTGTGGTGGTAATGATGAATCAGTATTAAACGCCTTTGAAGAAGTATTGAAATCAGATAATCCGTTCCCTTATGGATTATATTGGTGTGTACGTAAAGGACAACAGCCAAACGAAATAATACAATCGATAATCGACAAGGTAAATGATAAAAGTAAAGAAAAGATTTCCGGAGTAATAGAAGTTGACAGTTTTGATGAATTCGCATTTGAATTATATAGCACAAATGCCCAATTAAATGCGGATATCGAAAATATTGCGGTATTAAGATTTGAGACTCGCCAAGCGTTCGCGTCTCCTCAAGCAAACAACGCCTTTTCTCCAATAAAGTTGAACGGCCTGAAAGCTCAGTGTTACCCTAAGAGTGTCTTAAGTTTCAAATCCGACTTAGAAGGGTGGAAAGAACTGCGTCAGATTATAGCTAATAAACCCATTGTAGGCGCGCTATCTAAAGGGAACACTCTGATATTTGGAAATACTAAAACAATCAATGAGATTTTTCAGGGCAGGATGTTATCAGAGGTAATGACGCTGGATATTGAAGATTACATAACTTATCATCAAAACTCATTTTTTATTGGAATGATGTATGACTTGATAGCTCTTAACTTAAAAGACATTCCTGGCTTAATTTTAGATCCACATAGAAGAAATAAGTATTACACAACTACGTCAAGATTGTCCATAACAGAGCTAGCGGACTATAAAGTATACTTGGATATTCCCATTTATGAAGCTGTTGAGATCCAGCTTGAATTCCACGACAAAGAACTTTTTCTTACAGTATTACCCTCCATCTTTATAGATGATAAAGATCAATTAACAAGATTTAAAAAACAGGCATGTGCAAATGCAATATTTTCTAACAGAAGAAATAATATTGTAAATGAAAAGGAAAAGTTTTGGATTTCCATTTTTAAAAATAACCAGGAGTCTATAATTTTTGGTTTAGATGGATTTAGAATAGAATTCGAAGCTAACTATTCCAGCGCAGGTATGCCCTCTAAAAGTCATAGCTTTAAAGGGGCCTTTCAAACTGTTGAACCATTTCTTAACTTCCATATTACTGATAAAAATCAAAGATTCACCCATCCGTTAAAGGGTCTTAAAAAGTTTGGCCCATTGGATCATTCTTTTGAAAATGACCAGATTAATTCCCAGTCTATAAAAATTGCCATCCTTTCTCCAAAAACAGGTTTTGATAAAATAATAAAACATCTCAATGGTCTTAATGAAGAAATTTTACCGCGTTCAGAGAAAGACTATTTGATTGAATATGTCCCGTTTTCACAAATTTATAAGCGATATATAGAAATTCCATCCTCTAAAGACAATAAGTTAGTTGAATTAATTGAGGAGTCTGACGTGAGTAATTTTAAACACAACGAATTTTATGATTTCCTAAAAAGAAAAATAGATTATTTCTTCACAATTCGTGGTGAATTTGACGTGCTTATTCTATACATACCTACATTTTGGTCTTTGTTTAGGGAGCTCAAAAATGACAACATCTATTTTGATTTACATGATTCAATAAAGTTGTATTGTGCTAAAAAGAATATCAAAGTCCAATTTGTTGAAGATAAATCTATTTCATACTTCGACCAAGCTAAGGTCCGATGGTGGCTGTCATTAGGTTTATATGTTAAAGCAAATGGTACTCCGTGGAGAAATGAGACCATCGACGATTCGACTGCCTTTATTGGGCTAGACTTCTCAATCAATAAATTGAATAATGTGTCCAAATTCGTTTTGGGGAGTAGTCATATTTTCGACTCAAGCGGTCAAGGATTGCGTTTTTTACTTCAACCTATTGAACACCCCGTATTTTATGGAAAAAATCCCTTTATGAGTAAAGAAGATGCGAGACGTCTAATATTAAAGCTTAAAGAGGCATATTTTCGAGTGGATGGTAATTCTAAGCTGGATAAGTTAGTTATACATAAGGTACTTCATTATACTCATGATGAAATGCAAGGGATTGCAGAAGCTCTTGACGGCATTGAAAATGTAGAGTTGCTGCAAATTCAAAAATATTCGAATTGGAGGGCTATTCGGGGTCTTAAAGACACCAATACAAATAAGATTACGATTCATGGTTATCCAGTTCAAAGAGGCACTGTAATCCAATTGGACGATTATAGTTTTTTGCTATGGACACATGGATCGGTGCTAGATAATGATGTGGCAGGATCTAAAAATTATTATCAAAGTAGCAGAGGTATACCAGCACCTTTATTAATTAGGAGATTTAGGGGAACAGATCCAATTGAAACTACGGTAAAGGAGATTCTCTCGTTAACTAAAATGAACTGGAACGGTGGCGAATTATATAAAACCTTGCCTGTTACCTTGGATTTTTCAAAAAGATTAGCTAGGTACGCAAAACAGGCTGAAACTTTAAGCGCTGTTCCTTACGACTTTAGATTCTTTATGTAATTTATAATAGTGGCTAATAATCGCAGACTACTCCACTATCGTAGGTAGGCTTAGGAACCAAACAGTTCCAAGATAGAACGGTTTGGAGTATTGAATCTAGTTTCCTCGATTTTTGGCAATCAGCAAGATGTATTTTTGCTATACAAAAATATCTTGCCCGCCCTCCGAAGTTGGGCCGGTGGAAAGACCTCGAAACTCGGCCTTTCTGAGACACTAATAAATCATACAAGAGGGCACATCCTTGTAAAATCGCTTTGATAACTCTGATCAATTTTGGCTCATGCCCAGAAAGAAAGCTGCTGATCAGGATAAGCTATTGAACAGATCCATCTTTATCCGGATGAATGAGAAGGATCATCAAAGCCTGGAAAAGATAGTGCGTGAAAGCAATTGCAGGTCAGTCAGCGAGGCCGCCAGAAAAATCCTCTTCAAAAATAGGATTAGCTACTTTCATAAAGACATATCCATGAATGGCCCGATGGAAGAACTGGCTTCCATCCGTAAGGAGCTGAAAGCAATCGGTATAAATATTAATCAGATTACAAAAGCCTTTCATACCACCAGCGATCCGGAGAAAAAATATGTTTATTCCATAAAGGCATTTAACAAAAACCAGCAGATTGAAGAAAAAGTAGACCGACTATTGGAAATCGTGTCCCAGCTTACCCTCAAATGGTTGCAAAAGTGAGAAGTGGGAAAAGTATACGGGGCGTATTGCATTATAACGAACATAAGGTGCAATCCGGGACAGCCCAGCTGATCTTAGCCAGCCGCTTTAGCTGCGATATTGATCAGCTGTCTTTTCACGATAAGCTTAACCGGTTTCAGAAGATCACCATGCTGAATGAAAAAGCAAAAACTAATACCCTGCATATCTCGCTAAACTTTGACCCCGGAGAAAAATTAAGCATAACACAGCTTCAAAGCATCGCCAATACCTATATGGACAAAATCGGGTTTGGAGAGCAGCCTTATTTGGTTTATAATCATACAGATGCCGGGCATCCCCATATACATATTGCCACCATTAATATTCAGCCGGACGGACAACGAATCGATATTCACAATATCGGGCGCAACCAGTCTGAACTAGCCCGGAAAGAAATTGAGATCGAATTTAATCTGGTTAAAGCAAGCAGTAAGAGCAAACAGGAGCAGCCTCTTACACCGGTTCAACTCCAAAAAGTGATTTATGGAAAATCTGAAACCAAACGGGCAATTACCAATACGGTTAACGAAGTGATCCGTTCTTACAGCTTTACCTCGTTAGCTGAATTAAACGCTGTATTAAAGCAATTCAACATAATGGCGGACAGGGGATCTGAAGGCACGCGAATGTATGAAAAGAAGGGATTAATGTATAGCCTTCTGGATTCGAAAGGAAATAAAGCAGGCGTTCCAATTAGAGCGAGCTCAATCTATGACCAGCCAACTATGGCTAACCTGGAAAAGAAGTTTGCTCAGAACGGGGAAAGAAGGAAAACTTACAAAATACCGCTTCGGTTAAAACTGGATAAAATCCTAACCGGCCCAAGTTTGACAAAGGATTCTTTTATTCAGCAACTTCAGAAGCAAAATATCCAAGTGCTTTTCCGGGAAAATGACCAGGGCTTTACCTATGGTATCACCCTTATTGACCATGGCAGCAAAACAGTGTTCAACGGAAGTGACCTTGGAAAAGCTTACAGTGCAAAAGCATTAATGGATCGCTTTATCCCGGCAGAAGCAAGGCAGCCGGTTAACGAAGGATCAACATTGGCCCCAAAAACGCGACAGGAAGCAGTCCAGTCGGATCTGTTGGCTAAAGAACAAAGCAATCTGCTGGAGATGCTATTAGGAAAAGCAGATGAAGGCCAGCAGGTATTGATCCCACGAAAGAAAAAAAGGAAAGGCAGGGGCTTCCGGCGATAAGCATTTTATCCTCACATTAAAATTAATCACCATGCAAACCGGAGAAAACATACAGGGATTACGAAAGATTATTGACTTTACCAGACTATTAAGTCTCCTGGTTTTAGCCATTCATGTATATATATCCTGCTATGGCGCATTTAAGCAGTGGCAGTTAACGGCGGGAATTGTTGACCATCTACTGGATATAATAATAAAAACCGGCATCGCAGACGGCAACCTGAAACCTAAATTCATTGCCCTGGGATTGCTTGCAGTATCTCTTATTGGTGCAAAAGGCAGGAAGGATGAAAAGATCAGTATGAAAACTGCTATGATCTATATCGGTATAGGTCTGGTAATTTACTTCATTACCGGATTTTTCCTGCTACTGCAAATTAGCCTGATCACTACAGCAATTCTGTATATGGGTTTAACAGGAACAGGTTACTTATTGATCCTGACAGGGGCCACCTTACTATCCCGGCTAATAAGCATTCGGTTGCAGGGTGATATCTTTAACCGGGAGAACGAAACCTTTCCACAGGAGGAAAGATTGTTGGAAAACGAATATTCAATCAACCTGCCAGCTCAATACAATCTTAAGGGCAAGATTAGAAGAAGCTGGATCAATATCATCAATCCTTTCAGGGCATTGCTGGTTATTGGAACCCCCGGATCTGGTAAATCATACTTCGTGATCCGGCATGTTATTGATCAGCATATCCGCAAAGGGTTCACGATGTTCGTTTATGATTTTAAATTCGATGATCTCACAATCATCGCATATAATACCCTGCTGAGATACAGAAGCAATTATAAAAGACTTCCTAAATTCTATATAATCAACTTTGATGATCTGTCCAGGAGCCACCGATGCAATCCTCTTGATCCCCACAGCATGACTGATATTACCGATGCTACCGAATCGGCACGGACGATTATGCTGGGCTTGAATATGGAATGGATCAAGAAACAAGGCGACTTTTTCGTTGAAAGCCCTATCAATTATGTCACAGCCATCATTTGGTTTTTAAAAAAATATGAAGATGGAAAGTTTTGTACCCTACCCCATGTTATTGAACTGATGCAGGTGGATTATGATGAGCTCTTCCCTGTATTGAGAACTGAAAAGGAAATTGAAGTGTTAATAAATCCTTTTATTTCAGCTTATGTAAATAAGGCCAGAGAGCAGCTCGAAGGCCAGGTGGCCAGCGCCAAGATTGGAATGGCCCGGCTCTCTTCGCCACAATTATACTGGGTTTTATCCGGCAATGACTTTACCCTGGATATCAATAGCCCGGATGAACCCAAGATTGTCTGCATGGGCAATAACCCGCAAAAAATACAAGTGTATGGAGCGGTATTGTCGCTCTACGTTACCCGTCTGGTGAAACTGGTAAACCGGAAAGGAATGCAAAAAAGTAGCCTGATATTTGACGAGTTCCCTACGATCTACCTGAACAATATCGACAGCCTGGTCGCAACGGCCCGCTCGAACAAGGTTGCCACAACATTAGGAATACAGGATTTCAGCCAGCTTAAAAAAGATTATGGCAAAGACCAGGCAGAAGTGATCATGAATATAGTTGGCAACATTGTGAGTGGTCAGGTAGTCGGTGATACTGCAAAGCAACTATCGGAGCGTTTTGGTAAGATTATACAAGAGCGGAATAGTATCTCAATAAACAGTGCAGATACTTCTGTAAGTAAATCTACCCAGCTTGATTATGCCGTTCCCGCATCGCGGATCGCTTCACTCTCATCAGGCGAATTTGTGGGAATGATTGCAGATGATCCTGACAATAAAATCGATTTGAAAGTCTTTCATAACCTGATACAGAATGATCATAATAAAATCAACAATGAAATCAATAGTTATCAGCCTTTGCCAGAGATAAGGACAGTCAGCGAAGAAGAAATTCAGGCAAATTATAATCAAATTAAAGAGGATGTGTCAAAACTTATTGCTCTTGAAGTTGGGAAGCTTGAAAACTACCTGAAAAATATTGCAGAAAGACACGATAATATGGATCGTGATGACAACGCCTTGTCTTTGTGACTGATTGAAATTCCTTAATTAAGAACCCGAAGGAGTTTTTACTAACTCTTACGGGTTCTTAAACTATCTTCTATCGCTCATTCTGCTCTATGCCACTGAGTTGGATTTCTACATCAGGAATAGGCAGAATATACCTTTTATCGTTCGGCTGCAACACTGCCTGCTGACCGCTAACGCTCCTATTTAAGGAAACCGCAAAGCGGCTCTCTGAGTTTAGCCGTCTCAGATCCGTCCAACGGGTGCCTCTGAACAAAAGTTCCTTTTTGCGTTCGGTCAGGATTAGGACTAAAGCCTCATCTGCCGTTTGCGCAGTCATGGCCTGAAACGTTCCTTTCTTCCATCTTTTTTCAAGTAATGTATTTAAGGCTTGCAGAGCGGTTGAGATACTGCCTTTTCTGACTAAACACTCTGCTTTTACGAGGTATAATTCATTTACGGACAATCCGCCAAAAAACATCAGGTTCCCTGTATAGGTGCCTCTGAAATTCCAGTCACCAGAAACATTCTTAAGAAAAAAGGCTGTTTTTCGCAGGTCGTTGCTTGGGTAAGCATTATAATCGGCCACCGCTATGATGGCACGACTAGTAAAGCTGTACGATATGACAGAGGTATAGAAGATTATTTCCTCATTAGTACCTAAAATTGGCTTGCTGAGGGCCAGATTTAGCGTATTATAATCTATTAGGTTGGAATATTTGCTCAAAGCACTTTCGGCATTCAGTAAAGCTTTATCATACTCTTTCATGGAGAGATATACCCTGGCTAATAGCGCATAGGCCGCGACTTTAGAAGGCCGTGTTTTATATTCGGTTTTATCAGGCAGTAACAGAACGGCTGTTTCCAGGTCGGCTACGATTTGTTGGTACGTTTCCTTTACCGTGCCTCTCGGGATCTTCAAGGTTACATCAGCCGATAGACGAAGCGGGATCCCTTTTTCGCCTGCTGCATTGGAGGAGTAGGGTGCTGCAAATACTTGGGCGAGTTGGTAAAATGCGTGGGCGCGATAAAAGAGGCAACTTCCTTTTAAAATATCCCAAGTTGCGGGAGATTCACTTTCTCTTCCTGATTCATCCAGTCCATCAAGAACAGCATTGGCATAGAATACTTGTTGATAAGGTCTGTTCCAATCATTCACCTGGCTTCCGGCATCATATATCTCTTTATTCCATAGGTAGGCATTTCTCTCCAATCCGGATAAGGAAGTATACAAGGCTTCTGTAAGATAATATTCATCCCCACTAATCACTCCGAGCGCTGGGATTAGATTCATTACTGACTCATTGTCGAGCAAAGTTTGGAAGTCTTTCAATGATTTTGGAATTAACAGAGCCTTGTCAGGCTTTTTTTCCAGGAAATCCTTTTCACATGATACTAAGCAAATACTAATTAGCGCTAGCATGCACAGTTTAATAGTTTTCATTTTCGTTTTTTTTGATGTTTATGAATAGGAACAGGGATTTACAGATCAATCCGTAAACCTGCAGCAATGCTGCGGGGTGGCGGCCCAGTTTGATAGTCAGGGTCTATTCCAGAATCATTGGCTTTCCATAACATGCCAAGGTTATTTCCATACAGGTAAACCTGGGTTCGCCTGAAGGGCAGTTTCAAACCGCTTCTTTCCAGATCATATGTTATATTTATATCTCTCAGGCGGATGTGATCTCCCTTTTCGACGAGCGCTGAAGAGTAAATAAAGAGATTGTCGCGGTTGGTATTAGTCGCTGCGGGTATTGATGGGATATTGGTGAATGCTTCGTCTCCAGGCTTTTGCCAGCGCATAGCATAATCTCCATGACCACCCTGTCCGGTTAGAACCATATTATATCGTACTGAGTTTTTTCGGAAATAGTACCCCAGGCGATAGGAGATGTTTGCTGATAATGATAAGCCTTTCCATGCAAACGAGTTTCTCAATGCTCCTGATAACAGAGGCCTTGAAGAGCCATGATAAATAATGTTACCAGGAGTGGCTGCTCCGATAATACTGGAATAATTATTACTTGGAGCGCTGTCTAGGTAACCTTGCGGGTCACCTGTAAGCGGAGCAAGGCCCGCCCAGGGATACGAATAAATCGAATACAGTGACCTGCCGGTAACCGGATACCGCGCTGCATCCGCGCTTTGAACCAGAGAAGTAGCTGTGCTGGCAACTTTATAATCAAGTACTTTATCAGTGGCATAGCTAACAATTAGGTCGGTATTCCACGCCAGCGGACCTTTCACATTAGCACTACTAATCAAAGCATCAATACCATTTCCTTTGATCGAAGCGGTGTTGCCTTTAAATTGAGTTATGCCAGTGGATGGTGCATAAGGGGTAAAGCCGATCAGATCCAGCCCGCGTTTATGAAAGTAATCTATACTTCCCTTTATCCGCTGGCCCGTTGAGCTAAAATCTATACCCAGATTAATCATCTTGATCCGTTCCCAACGAAGTTCTGGATTAGGTGGGTTGGTGATCAATGCAAAAGGGAGTTTGTTAACCGGAGTTACATTCACTGACAGGAGGGCGGTGGTATAAGCCGTGACGGTTTTATCGATATTTCCATTATAGCCGTATGTGGCTCTTAATTTAAATTCAGGCAGCCAGTTGAAGTTATAAAAGCTCTCGCGGCTTACATCCCAACTAACCCCGGCCGACCATAGCGGTACTCCTTTTTGATTGGCCCTAACGCCGAACAGGTTGGATTGGTCTATTCGTCCGCTTGCTGAAACCGTATAACGGCCTTTATAAGTATAAGCGGAGTTCATGTAATAGGAAATAAAACGGTCATTTAATTCTGTTTGAAAATCTTCGCTCGTTATACTCGTGCTGGCACCGGGGTTACTGTATATCGGTACCGGGGTGATAAAGTCAACCACACTGCTACTGCCATACTCATCATCATATCCGTAAAGCCGATGGCCGGTATTCTGGGCATTGTAGGTTCGCATTTCCCATCCGGCAATGGTATTAATGGCGTGGTTCTTTTTCCAGTTACGTTCGTAGCCCAGTTGACCCCGCAGATTGTGGCTGGTAATGATGCCATTCTGAAGATCAAGTATGTCTCCCAATGGAATATTCCGTTTTAGGGTACCATTGGTATTCAGGGTGGTCATGTTGTTGATCAGGTCGCGTGAGTAGTAACTTTCCTGAACCTGCAAATCACGCGCATTTTCTGACGTACTGCCGAACTGGTAGAGAACATCTGCCGTTAAGCCTTCAAACAGCTTATATTTCAGACCGCCATTTATGCGGTAGTCTGAAGTTCTGCCCGTATTGTCGCCTAAAGCAAGCTCTCTTAAAGGGTTATACTCCCAGTTGAGCAGTCCCTGTTGTTCTGCTGCACGTGTAAATAAAGGCCTGTAATCGTGGGTGAGAGTAACCGGCATTCCCTGCTCATTAACAAAACGGGCGTACGGATGTAAAGCCCTGTTCCCTGATAAACGGATAGTACCCGGATTATTTTGCTCGGTGCTGCGGTTGGTATAGTAGATACTGGCATTGAACTCCAGTTTCTGTTTTAACAAGGAGTAAGAATTGGCAGCGTTCAGTGTAATTCGCCGGTTTCCGTTGCCAAGAGAGGAAGAGAGGTTTCGATCATAACCTGCCGATAACAAATAACGCTGGTTTTCACTCCCCCCATTAATATTCACTGAATACTGCTGATTGACGCTGCTTCGGTAAAGATATTTCTCTATGTCGTTCCGGACATCCATAAACTTTAGCGCTTCAATCTGGGCGTCAGCCAAAGCTGGAGAAATCAATCCGTCCCGTTTGGCAATTAGAAGCTCTACCACTGGACTTAGCGGATTGTTTTTATTGGTGGAGGTTTCAAAGCTCCGGTAGTAATTCCTTGAAAAGAGCACTTGCTCCATTTCAATAAACTCTGCTGATGACATTTGGGGGTCGTAGAATAAATCCGGCTTGTCTCCTGCCGTTATATTGCTATTAAATGAAGCCTGCGGTTTACGATTATATTTTCCTTTCTTCGTGGTGATGACAATCACACCATTTCCCGCTCGTGATCCCCATATGGATGCCGCTGCAGCATCTTTCAAAACAGAAACGGATTCTACATCATTCGGATTAATCAGGTTGATATCTCCGTCATAAGGGAAGTTATCAAGCACGATAAGCGGCTGGGCATTGGCAAAGAGGGTGCTTTGACCACGTATGCTCAATGAATTTCCTCCTTTACGATTGAATACCAGGCCAGGAACCACATCCTCCAGACGGCTTATGACATCCCCACTCACGCTGCGGTTCAAAAGGGTATTATCTATCTGGGCAAATGATCCCGTTGCCCGCTCTTTGGGAACAGACTGGTATCCAGTAGAAACCACCACTTCATCGAGAGCGTTTTCATCTTCGGTTAGCGCAATTACTAAAAACCCCGTAACAGGTTGCTTTACAGCTTGCTCTTTAAGTTTATAGCCCATGAACGACAGTTCGAGAATAAACTCCCCTTGCGATACGGCAAGTGTAAAATTTCCCAAACTATCGCTTGAGGTGCCAGTCGATGTGCCTTTTATTTTGATGTTTGCTCCGGGAAGCGGTAGCCGATCTTTTTCTGAAATTACTTTGCCACGGATGGTCTGCGCAATACTGAGCCCGTGCAGGAATATCAATAGTAAGGTATAGTATATAAATTTCTTCATTGTTCTGTGAATTGGATTGGTAAATAAAACAGTGGCTATAGCAGATTTATAGACTGGGTCTATCTCTGATCACCAGGACTTCGACCTCCTTTTCTTTTTCAATAAACTGGAGATCATATTTCTTAAGTTCGCTGTTAATGGATTTCACATCAGAGAGATCAGCATTCAATTCCAGGTCTACCTTACCCCGGTATCCGGTATCATTCACAATGGGCATGGGTAGACTCTGAAGGAAAAGGATGCTTAGTTGCGTGGTAAGCATATTAATGCCTATGTTGTTCATAGACGCCTGCAAGCCTGTAAAACGGTAGTCGGCCGTACCTCCCTTTGTTTGTATTTTATCTATTGCAGAGGTCCGTACCAATGCAAGGACTTTTTTCGTGCGTTTTTCTATAGCCGCTTCGTATTGAGGAAAGAATTTTTTAAGATCGTCCTGCATGCGAACGAATACTTCACTATCTAATGATTTAGGTAGTTGCAGCTCGTAGCAATAGCCGTTCTTGCTTATCCAGCTGTTATAATCGCCGTCTTTAAAATATTCAAGCTTGACCGGATCTTTCACTTCCAGTTCTAAATTTGCACTGCCAAACCATTTTTTGCCGGCACCATACGCTGTACGATAAAGGCTTGTCAGGGCAGAGTTTCTAAGGAGTATCTTCCGGCTCCGTGTTTCGGTAGCGGGCAGCATATCCATCCCGCCGGCAAGTCCCGGTACATGGCCGCTCAATAAAGTGTGAGACAGAATGTGTGGCACTCTTCCTTTCAGGTTACTAAGAATCGGAGTCTCCTTATTATGCGGAATTAAGGGATCGTCTTTTTTTACCACGGTATTTAGTTTGCCCTCAACAAGCAAGCGGCTGATATTTGGAACAGTCAGCGCCTGGTAGTCGGTTATTGCCGAAACTATCCCATCTGCGTTGATCCATACATAATGAGGGAGGCCTGTATGAGGGAATAGCTTATGGAGAACTTTATCTTCTACTATTCGCACGTGTTTTCGGGCGCTTAACTCCGGTTTAAGCCGTTCCAGCTTCGCCAGATAGGCATCTACTTCTTTATCGGTCTGATAAGTAACCGATAAAAAAACGACTTTCCCTTCAAAGGCCTTTTGCAGGGAATCAGTTAGAGGTATAGATTTCAGGCAGGCACCACACCAAGTAGCCCAAAAGTCGAGTATAAGCAGTTTGTCTTTAAAATCGGATAACTTTAAAGTGCTGCCTGTATAATTAACTGCTTCACCAACAATAACGTCTGGCACCCTGTCGCCAATCTTTAAGGCTACGGATTGTGAGTGTACGGCGGCAGTGCTAAAAAAATAGCAAAGCGCGGCTAGTACGATATATTTGATCGTTTTTTTCATTGTAATATTTGATTAATAATTAAAAAAAGAGTGAGCGCAATTTCAATCGGGGAGCAGAATACTCACTCGGGGCTACAGATCACCAGTGAAATTAAAATTAACTGCCTATCCATTATCTTTAGATTTAGCCGTCTCAGCGACATGTAAGCCCTCTAATAGATTATCCAGGCGTTC
>NZ_JBBJNI010000209.1:0-5677 GCF_037719425.1 Daejeonella sp.
AATATACAGATACCCCCTTTCAGAATTGGATTGCAAATGTACAAAAAATATTAAAAATCAAAAGATTAGATAAATAAATTCCGAACATTTCTCTTTTTCTCTTGTTAGCTTAAGACCTACCCGAATTTTATGAAAGCTACGACAGGTAAAAAGAAAAAAGGATCTGACACGGACAAAGCTATTGCTAAACCCGGATTGGAATCACCAAAAAAAGAGAATACGAGCGAATCTCATCGCGAAATCTCGCTGGATACAATCATCGCCGAAAAAGATGAAGTAAAGATTGCAGAAGAAAGATTAAGACAAAGAAATAAAGACATAGAAAATGGCAAAATGTAATATATCAATTGATTTTAGTGGCGAGGCGGATGAACTGCTAAGATCCGCTGAACAGGCAATCTCAGGTGCTGGTGGCTCGTTTGCAGGAAATAACTCAGATGGGAATTTTGCCATCAGCTCACCGCTTGGCAAGGTGTCAGGCACTTATAAAGTAGTGGGTCAGTCTTTCAATATAAGTATCGTTGACAAGCCCTTTTTAGTAAGCTGCAACAAAATTGAGGAGGAATTGAGAAAGCAGATGAAGATAAAAGGATCTTGAAAACGCTGACTTAACGACTGCCTATTCCTGGAACTATTTCTAACTTTCTCCTCTCTATCTTCATAGAAATGGGGTTTGAAATACCGTGTAAAAATTTCCTGCATTTTTTAATCAGCTCCATTCAGGATTGAAGATGCAAAAAAATCCTTTTATTGAGTTTTTGACTTTTTAAATCTCGGTCTTAGGAAGATTGTCGTGCAGGAAATCGGCACGCGGATCGGTACGCAATACTTCCATATCAGGATTACCGATATGATTTGCATACCAGACAATAGCATCGTTCATATAATCGTATGAAAGCTCGTCATCTAAACTGACCTCAAAAGCATAGAGATCTGGTTTCGACGCTCCATACAACTCAATGCAATTCTCTGCAACTTCGTAGTCCGTATCTGTCAGAGAATAAACCTTAAGCTCAAAATCGGTACCCCACATTTTGACTACATCCACGCAGTTATACTTGATCTCTGCCGACAGATAAAATTCCTTGTCTTTCATTTGAATTTAGGTAAGGTTTTAGGTATACGAGTAGTACCGTTAATTACTCTAACAAAATATATTCCACTATTGTCCATTCATAACGGAAAAAATCTTTCAATCATATTATTGTGGATATTCGGTATGAAAGGTTAAATTTATTTTTCCATCGAATACCACGTATATCTAATGATTAATTATAAAAAATTCAACCTTCTTTTCGCATTTCTATTATTCCTCTCAGAAATTATAATCGCCCAGGAAAAAAAGAACCCACATTATACCCAAAACATTCCGGGGGTAAATGTGAAGTTTGATATGAAAGCTATTCCCGGAGGGGAATTTAAAATGGGCAGCCCCGGCATTGAACCCGGACATAAACCAGATGAAGAACCTGCGCGTTTGGTAAAGATTAGCCCGTTCTGGATGAGCTCTAACGAAATTACCTGGGACATATATGAACTTTTTGTTTACCAGGATTATGATCAGACCAAAAGCCTCGGGGTAGATGCGATCACCCGCCCTTCGAAACCTTACCTTGATATGACTTTCGGTATGGGCAAAGAAGGACATCCGGCTGTGGGGATGACTCAGTTTAATGCACTGCAGTTCTGCAAATGGCTTTATACGCGGACTGGCGTTTTTTACAGACTACCAACAGAAGCTGAGTGGGAATACGCCTGCAGGGCGGGCTCTCAGACTGCCTTCTCTTTTGGGAGTGATACTGCACTGCTCTCAGACTATGCCTGGTCCAGGTCAAACAGTATGGAAAAAACGCATCCTGTTGGTGGTAAAAAGCCAAATCAATGGGGTTTGTACGATATGCATGGCAATGTTGCAGAGTGGACTCTGGATCAGTATATACCAAACTACTACTCACTGAATCCCGGCAAAGCGAGTGATCCTCTCGCAAAAGCAGAGAATTTATATCCTCACAGTGTTCGCGGCGGATCATTTGAAGACGATGCAACAGCTTTGAGATCCGCAGCCCGCCGGGGTTCTGATCCAAACTGGAAACGAATCGATCCTCAGATACCCAAGAGTAACTGGTGGTTCCCTGAAGCGCCTTTTGTAGGGATACGGCTTGTAAGGCCTTTTATCACACCTTCCAAAGAACAAATTGATGCATTTTATAATCAAAAACCGATTGCAGACTATTAAACACTAAACAAAATGAGCTTAAAGAAAAAATCTACTCCTCAAACACAACGAAGAGCGTTTCTGAAAACATCGGCAATAATTGCTGGTGGAGCAATGCTAAGCAACATTCCATTTTCAGGAGTGTATGCCGAAGAAGGCGGCACTATAAAGATAGCGCTGGTTGGCTGCGGTAACAGGGGCTCTGGTGCATTGTTCCAGGCCTTGAGCACAAAATACAATCTCAAGGTTGTAGCAATGGCTGATGCTTTCCGCGACCGGCTGGCCCAAAGCTATAATGCAGCGTTCAAAAAATTTGGCAAAGAAAAGGTTGATGTACCAGAAGATAAGAAATTCGTAGGTTTTGATGCTTATAAGCATGCTATTGCGGAAGCCGACGTAGTTCTTTTAGTCACTCCCCCGGGTTTCCGCCCGGTGCATTTTGCGGAAGCGATAAAACAAAACAAACATGTTTTCATGGAGAAACCGGTCGCTACTGATTCTCCAGGCATAAGGAGTGTACTGGCAACAGCCGAAGAAGCCAAACGTAAGAAACTCAATGTGGTTGTCGGCTTACAGCGCCGTTACCAGAAAACCTACAGGGAGACTATAAAACGGATTGAAGATGGTGTAGCCGGCGATATAGTTTCTGGACAGGTGTATTGGAACAGTGGCGGTGTTTGGGTAAAACCCCGCGTCGCAGGGCAAACTGAAATGGAATATCAGATGCGCAACTGGTACTATTTTAACTGGCTGTGTGGCGATCATATCAATGAACAGCATGTGCATAATATCGATGTCGCCAATTGGGTAAAGAATGCTTACCCGGTTTCAGCACAGGGTACTGGCAGCCGTTTCCTTCGCACGGGAAAGGATCATGGAGAGATCTACGATAATCATACGGTTGAGTTTATTTATGCCGATGGATCCGTGATCCAAAGCCAATGCCGGCACCATGAAGGCACCCTGAACCGTGTAGATGAAAGCTTCCAGGGAACTAAAGGAAGGGTCTACTTGAATGCAACTACAAATACCGGAAAACTGTGGGATACCAAAGGCAACGTTTTATTTAACCATGCGGGTAAAGGTGATCCAAATCCTTATCAAACTGAACACGATGAACTGTTTGAAGCAATCGACAAAGGAGAATTTAAATTTGCGGATGCCGAACGGGTAGCTAAGAGCACCCTAACTTCGCTGCTCGGCCGTTATGCCACGTATTCGGGAAAAGAAGTTAAGTGGGACGATGCCCTTAACTCTCAGGTAAACCTGATGCCGGATGTTTTAAGCTGGGATGCTATGCCTAAAATACTGCCGGATTCAAATGGGATGTATCCTTTTGCGATACCAGGTAAATCGAAAGTGGTTTAACACCCGGGCTAAACAGTAATCGGTAATCAGGAATAGGCGTCAAGCACTGATTACCGATTACTGAATACTGATAACAGATAATTACCCTTTCCAGGTCCCGCTCTTTTTCAAATACCTGATTGTGAAATAATAGACTCCCAGAATCATCAGGGAAGCCATAAAGATATTATCCCGCAGATCTGTATCGTAATCCGTTAACTGTGGATAATAGAAAAGCAGGATCACCACTATCCCGGCCGCCCATACTGTTTGAGTATTATATTCTTTTATCAGCCACCTCTTTCCATTAAAATCCATATTTGATATGGTCTTACCGAGGCCGTTAAAATTAATCCACCATCTGCTGACCTTGCTGCAATACGCTTCAAACTGCCCTTTAAATTTATTACGAAGAAATTGCTCTTCAGCAAGTACGATTGCCTGATAAATGAACAAGAACAAAGGAATAAAAACAGCTACAAATAACAGGGAGTTTATTAAGATCCCAACACCCACGAGCATCAGGATATTCCCTACATACAAGGGGTTCCTGCAATGAGTAAATATTCCCTCAGTAATCAGATCATCAGCATATACCTCTTTGTTTTTACCTCCTCTTACTATATACTTCAGGGCAATGGTGACTCCACGAATCAGCTGGCCGAAAATGGTAATCGACAGTCCTAAAATAAGCGGGTATAAAAAATAGTTCGGGCCGAATGTCTCCTCCCTGAAAATCTCGGATGAGGGAATAAATAAAGCGAGATATAAAAAGATAAACAGGAGGTTCCTGTATTTGAAGAAAAAGTTTCCTATGGCCAGCATCTCAGTTTTTTATCGCAATGAAGCCTGAAAAGTTATACCATTTAAAGAAGGTTTCTATATGTGAAAACCCGGCTTCCCTGAACATTTTAACGTTCTCACTCAGCTTATAAGGGATCAGCACATTTTCAAGAGCTTCCCTTTTTTGAGAGATCTCCATTTCGCTGTAGCTATTCCTTCTTTTATAATCGTAGTAGTATTTTATGAAATTCCGGTTGAACAGGCTGTCTTCTGCAAGGATCTTCTCAGACACGATTAACACCCCGCCTTTTGTGAGGCCATCAAATATTCTTTTGATCAGCTTCTCGCGGTATATCGGTCTTACGAACTGCAATGTCAGGCATAGAATGACTACAGAGGCGTTTTCGATCTTAACATCTTCATGCAGGTCTCCAAGGACAAGATTATAAGGTCGCGTAAAATTCGCTTCTTTGAGCTTCAAATCGCACTTCTTGAGCATTTCTGCGGAATCGTCTATGCCGATAAACTTGATAGAATCGTCTACATATGGATTCAGACCAATCATCGTTGTTCCTGTTGAACAACCCAGATCGATCACGTTAGTCCCTGGCTCTGCATGCTCAATGGCCTGCTCAATGATCATCCTCTGGATCTCGTTATAGAACGGAACAGACCGTTCCACCATGTCGTCGAAAGCATTGGCTACTGTAGCGCCAAACTTAAAGTCTGATGGTTTCTTTATTTCCTCACTAAAAACCTTATCTGATGTCTTGGTATTCTTCATTCGGTGATGCTCTGCTTAAATAATTTCGGTCTGCAACGTGCAAAATGGTGGTTAAAAATAATCCTAATGCCTGATATTTTACAGAATTTGTAAATTTATTTACATTCTACCTCAAGCCGGATGTGAACAGTACCATTTCTGTAGCCTGCAGGGCGAGGTCCAATCCTTAGCTGGGCTGCAGGCCTGTCACCCTGTACATAATAATTTGATTTGCTCCAGGTAGATTATCCGCATCGGATTACGTATAAATATATTCAAGGTCGAAACTTACCAGACTGTTATAACCAAAAGAGTTATATAACCGCTTTTCGATTCCTTTAATTTGGGCACCAATTAAATTTTCGGAAGGAATCATCCCTTAATTCAGGGTGAGGCTTTAGAAGAAACTATTATAGGCCATGATAACAAAAGATAGTAGAACATAAACTAGCAGAATGTTATTAATTGTTTTTAGTCTTTTGTACCGGGTTTCTAAGTCATCTGGGCGCATATCAATTTATTGAAGTAGTCACTTGTTAAATACTAATAAAATTAGTAAATTAGCGATA
>NZ_JBBJNI010000210.1:0-5612 GCF_037719425.1 Daejeonella sp.
AAATAATTGATATACAGTGACTTATATCACTAACTTAATGACATTGGGCGAAAGCCGGAATCTAACCAGCAAATACCGCCAAAGCCTTTTTAATCCTGAGCTCTGTTTCTTCTTTGCCAAGCAACGCGGCGATGTCAAAAACTGCCGGGCCAAATTTGCCGCCCACCAGCATGATCCGGAACGGAAGCATTACATCACCTATTTTGAGACTGCATTCTTCGGCCAAAGCTTTAAATGATGCTTCAAGATCTGTAGGGTTCCACTGATCTTCGCTAAAAGAAGTTAGCTGTGTGTTCAGCTTATTGAAATAATCAGTTTTAGCATCAGTCCATTTGGGTTTCACAGAATCAAGGTCGTATGTTTCAGGCGCAAGAAAGAAGAAGGAAGCCTGCTCCCAGAAATCCTGCAGGTACGTCATGCGCTCCTTCACCAGAGTAATTATCTGGTCCAAATAGTCCTCGCTTTTAACTTTAATACCCCGGTTTTCCAGTGCATCCAGTATCTGATACCTGATACATGATACCTCCGCCTTCTTAATATATTCATGGCTGAACCACTTCGCTTTTTCAATATCAAATTTCGCACCTGATTTGCTTACCCGCTCGATGCTAAATTTCTCAACAAGTTCATCGATGGTGAAGATCTCTTGCTCAGTACCATCATTCCAGCCCAAGAGTGCAAGCATATTTACGAAAGCGTCGGGAAGGAATCCCATTTCACGGAAGCCTTTAGTTATTTCGCCCGTTTTAGGATCGGTCCAGTTCATAGCGTACACCGGGAAACCCAGCCTGTCACCATCTCGTTTGCTTAACTTTCCATTGCCGTCGGGTTTAAGTATCAGCGGAAGATGCACCCACTCGGGCATGTCTTTTTTCCAGCCAAGGTATTCCCATAACAGTATATGAACTGGCGCTGAAGGAAGCCACTCCTCTCCACGGAATGCATGGCTTATCTGCATCAGATAATCGTCAACGACTACAGCAAGGTGATATGTCGGCATACCATCTGCCTTGAGCAATACTTTGTCATCAACAAGATCGGTTTCGAAGTTAACATGGCCACGGATCATATCATGAAAGTGCACAGTCTCTCCGGGCAGTACCTTAATTCTTACTACATGTGGAACTCCCTGATCGATGAACTCTTTGGTTTCTGCTTCCGAAAGGCTTAATGAATTGCGCAGTTGATTGCGGTTTTCATGTCCGTAACGGAAGTTCGGAAATTTCTGCCGCTGCTCTTCAAGTTCAGCTGTGCTGTCGAAGGCGTAATAAGCATAGCCATCTTTAACCAGTTGTTCAGCATATTGGCGATAATTCTCTTTGCGTTCACTTTGGCGATAGGGAGCGAATGAACCGCCGTTTACGGGACCCTCATCCGGGCTTAATCCGCACCAGTTAAGGCAATCAATAATATATTGTTCTGCACCTTCAACATAACGGTTTTGATCGGTATCCTCAATCCTGAGCACAAAAGCTCCCTTATGTTGTCGGGCAAATAAATAGTTAAACAAAACGGTTCTCACACCCCCAAGATGCAATCCTCCTGTGGGGCTCGGAGCAAAACGTACTCTTACTTTTTTGGCAATCTCAGACATGGGGCAAAGATAGGGATTGTTATGAGTTACGGGAAAGGTAGTAATCAGTAATCGGTATCAGGCGATTCGGTAATCAGTAATCAGTTGTCCAGGAATAGAAAGCAGCCTTAGGTGTTTGCAAGGAGCTCATTTCTCGATTCTCATAGCTCACATCTCATTTCCCTTTTGTATTTTGCTCCTTCTATGAATCCTTACGAACGTAAACGCCGCTGGAAATTTATATTACTTGCATTTGCTGTGGTAATTGCGGGTGCTTCAATGTGGTATACGGATTACCTCGTAAGGAATATTTCTGAGGCTGAGCGGACGAGAGCAGAACTTTGGGCTTTAAGTACGCGAAATATTATAGCGATGCCCGATGTGAATGATGAATACATAACATTCATTTACAGTATGAGGGATAGCCTCGCAGTTCCGGCTATAGTTGCCGATTCTGCTGGTAATATCATCACCTGGAGAGGGCTCGATAGTACGAAAACCGATATGAAAGAGGATACCCAAAGGACTTATGATCCCAAGTATTTCAATTCGGAACTAAAGCAGATGAAGAAACAGCATCAGCCAATAGTCCTTGAACTGGATACCCGTAAGTGGTTTGTTTATTATAAAGATTCTGTACTTCTTACCCAGTTAAAGGCCTTTCCATATATCCAGTTATCAGTTATCGCTATATTCCTTCTTGTGGCATACGGTGTTTTCAGCTCTTCAAGAAAATCCGAGCAGGATCAGGTCTGGGTGGGACTAGCAAAGGAAACTGCCCATCAGCTGGGAACACCTATATCATCATTAATGGCCTGGGTTGAATTGCTCAGAACGAGGGTTAATACCGCTGATGAGCCATTGATCATGGAGATGGAAAACGATGTTAAAAGGCTTGAGATGGTAGCGGACCGATTTTCAAAAATTGGATCCAAACCTGTGCTGCACAATCACATCGTTTATGCAGTCGTTGAGGAATTTATTAACTATTTCAGGGTTAGAGTAAGTGACAAGATCGAGTTTGTTCTGGACGGTGATAGTCAGGTGGAAGCCTTGATCAACGTGCCTTTATTTGATTGGGTGATTGAGAATATTCTCAAAAATGCAGTGAATGCTATTGATGGACCTGGCAGGATTAAAGTCGACATCAGGGAAAATCTGGTTAAAGAACAGGTTTTCATAGATATACGTGATACGGGTTCGGGTATCCCAAGATTAAAGTTTGACACCATCTTCCAGCCGGGATATACAACCCGTAAGCGCGGCTGGGGACTGGGATTATCACTTACCAAACGAATAGTCGAGAACTACCACAAAGGGCAAATTTTCGTGAAAGATTCAGAAATTGGAAAAGGAACTACATTCCGAATTGTTTTAAAAAGTAATATGACCTATGAAGCGACCGCAAGCTGACGAACATGCAGCATTTTATCAGAAGTATATCGATACCGTTAGTGATAACGTTATAGCAGAACTGGAGCACCAGGCTAATTCTTTCACGACTTTTTTAAAAGGGCTTACCCAGGATAAAGCATCTTATGCATATGCCGAAGGAAAATGGACGATCAAGGAGCTCGTAGGACATGTTATCGACACAGAGCGAATTATGGCCTACCGAATGTTAACCATCGGGAGGAACGATAAAACTCCTTTGCCGGGTTTTGAAGAAAATGACTACGTAATAAACTCCCATTTTGCCGACCGGACCTTAGAAAGTCTGGCTGATGAGTTCGCCACTGTGCGTAAAGCCAATATGTATCTGGTAAAATCATTTAATGAAGAAGAAATTAGCCGCTTAGGCAGTGCTAATGGCGCACCGATAAGCGTTCTGGCTTTGATCTACATACTGGCAGGCCATCTAAATCATCACCGGAAAATCATCGAAGAAAGGTATTTATGATCTGGTTCAGAGAATATGATGTCGCGGAAATTAATGGCCGGCCAACAGATCATATTGGAGCTTTGCTTGGAATTGAATTCATGGAGATCGGGGAAGATTTTGTTACGGCCCGGATGCCGGTGAATGAACGTACCCATCAGCCGTATGGAATATTACATGGAGGAGCGTCTGTGGTACTTGCTGAAACATTAGGAAGTGTGGCTTCGAGCATGGTAATCGATTGGGAAAAATACATTGGTGTGGGACTTGAGGTCAATGCGAATCACTTGCGGCCGGTAAAGTCAGGATATGTCACCGGAATATGTAAGTCAATACATATTGGGGGCAAAACACACGTTTGGGATATTAAGATCTACAACGACAAAGGAAAGATGAATTGTATCAGCAGGCTAACTGTGGCAATCGTACCCAGGCCTCAATAAACTAAGAAAGCCCCGGTACCAGCCAGGGCTTTGCCAGGATATGCTAGTTCTTAGCACCAGTTTCTTTCTTCTCGATCAGATAGGAGATGAATAATCCTAAGCCGCCAAATATTCCAAGAAGCGAGAAATAAATTGCTGCTATACCATCATTACCTCTATGGCTATATCTTGGATCTGTAAAGGAATTAAACACTGTATGATCTAAAATAAAAGCTAAAAATAAGCCTATTCCTAGCCCCATCAGCAAAAGGCCCCACTTTAAGGTTTGATAAGGATAAGGCTGTTGCTTCGTCAGCCCGGGATCCATTCCATTCTGGATTAAAGCCATATTTTCCTTATTTTTAAGGTACCTGAGACCAAAAACGCAGGCAAAAAAGCCTAAGCTTACTAAAATTGGTATTAGAACTTCAAATTCGCGCATAATGATATAATTAAGTGTATGATTTTATACTGTTTCTGACAGCTATGACAACAGGTCTGAAAGTCAGGTTACAGGCGATCGATAAATTATTAATGAATAGATTTATATAAATGAGATGTAACCTGATTGAATAAACCAGCGTCAGAGAGGGTAACTGATGGGTGATAAGTTTTCAGATAATGAACTAATAGGGAAAGTGCTGGCCGGCGACAAAACGGCCTATGCAACACTTGTCGCCCGTCATCAACGATTTGTTTTTACGCTGGCCTTCCGGTTTACAAAGAACCGTGAGGATGCTGAAGAGATCGCACAGGATTGCTTTATAAAAGCATATCGATTTTTAAATAATTTTAAGCAAAAATCTAAGTTCAGTACCTGGCTGTATAGTATTGTATTTACTACAGCGATGACCTTTCTCCGCAAAAAGCGGCTTGATATCAATTTGATAGATGATAATGAGGATTCAGAGTTCCTGAATATTGCCTCTGAGCAGGGAACGGATGAATTAGAACACAAATCTAAGATGGCCTATGTAAATATCGCTATAAGTCAGCTGTTGCCTGATGATGCGACGATAATAACACTGTTTTATCAGGCGGAACAATCTTTGGAAGAAATTGGTATACAGCTAAACATGGAAACCAATACAGTAAAGGTTAAACTACACCGGGCGCGACTTCGGTTAAAAGATAAATTGGAGCGTTTGTTGAATCATGAGGTAGGAGAATTATTATGAAGATAATAGAACAAGAGATCTGGGACTACCTTGACGGAAGTCTCAGCGAGGATGAAAGGATCTCAATCGAGAGCTGTATAGAAAATGATCCTCTATATCGCTCGATTTTTGAGGAGCTTAGTTCTCTAAATGACACCCTGCAAACGCTGGAATTGGATCATCCTTCCATGAGTTTTAACAGGAATGTGATGGACAAGGTAGATCTTGAGCCGAATCCCGGGTCAATTAAATCACTAATCGACAAAAGGATCATTTATGGTATCTCGGCATTTTTTATCCTGACCATCGGAGGGCTGTTATTATTTTTATTTGCTGCTATAGATTGGTCTTCCGTATCAGACGCGACAAACGGAACTTTTACAACTACTGCAATAAATTATTCAGCATTATCAGAAGGCCCTTTCGTCAAAGCTTTTCTATTCATTGATATCATGTTAGGACTGCTTCTTTTGGATGGATTTCTCCGAAAGCTTGTGAATACCAAAAAGTTAAAAAATATTTAGAACTTTTTTAAACTAGGATGGTTTAATTATTAGAACCCCATAGGGGTTCGTTGTGAT
>NZ_JBBJNI010000056.1:0-23609 GCF_037719425.1 Daejeonella sp.
AAAAATAAGATGTTGCATAAAAACGTCAATGGTAGGAGGTACGACGAAGCAATCTAAAGTTATCGATCAAGTATAAATCCTTCTAAAAAATCATCAATATCCTCTTTTGTAAACCAATCAATACTAAGGTCATCCCACAAAGGATTAATGGAATTGACAAGTGTTAGCTTTTTTTGTCGCGATCCTGCTTTGATTTGTTTCTCTCGAGCGATCGCTTCTTCAATCCACTGGTGATCTTCGTAATAGACAAGTTTATTGCAGTTGTATCTAGAGGTAAACCCGCTATTAAATTTGGCCTTATGCTCCAGTATTCTCCGTTCGAGGTCGTTGGTAACCCCTGTATAGAGCACCCTGTTACTTTTATTAGTCAGAATGTAAACAAAATAGGAGTGATCTTTCATATGTTAGTCGTGTTCCAAAAATACCGCGATCAAATAACTGTGAGGATAAATGGGGGTTTTGTTTAGTTAACGGGACATGTATTGGATTGCCGCGCTTCGCTCGCAATGACAAAGCGCGGATGTCGTTGCCAGGAAGTACGACGAGACAATTACTGAATGGGGGATTGCCGCGCTTCGTTCGCAAGGACAAAGCGGGGATGTCGTTGCGAGGAGGTACGACGAAGCAATCTGTGAACGGGAGGGATTGCCGGTTTAAAGCGCAATTGAACGTAAAAGCGTGAGTGCTTAGTCAATGCAATAGCGAAGCTTAGCTAATAGATGAGCGGTTGCATAAAGGCAGATGGTAAGTGAGTGGCTATTATTTCGTGCAAAAATCGGCCACGCTTTCCTTGTTTTGACACTCCAAACCTTGTTTGCTAAATTAAAGAACCCTAATTTTGCGGTCTAGAAATCATAATTATGGCTGCTGAAAGAGGACCGATCTCCCGTTTTATCGAAACAAATTACCTGCATTTCAATTCTGCTGCGTTAATGGATGCCGCAAAAGGCTATGAAACTCATCTTGATGAAGGTGGTAAAATGATGATCACCCTTGCCGGTGCGATGAGTACTGCAGAGCTTGGTATTTCATTAGCGGAGATGATCCGGCAGGATAAGGTTGCAATTATTTCCTGCACAGGAGCTAACCTTGAAGAGGATATTATGAATCTGGTTGCTCACTCACATTACAAGCGAGTTCCAAATTATCGTGACCTGAGCCCTCAGGACGAGTGGGATCTTTTGGAGAACCATTATAACCGTGTTACTGATACCTGTATCCCTGAAGAGGAAGCTTTCAGAAGATTACAAAAGCATATTCACAAGATCTGGAAAGATGCAGACAGTGCCGGTGAGCGCTATTTCCCGCATGAGTACATGTACAAAATGTTATTGAGCGGCGACCTGGAGCAATATTATGAGATCGATCCAAAGAACTCATGGATGCTTGCTGCGGCTGAGAAGAATTTGCCAATCGTAGTGCCCGGATGGGAAGATTCTACCATGGGAAACATCTTTGCATCCTATGTAATGAAAAAAGAGCTTCAGGCATCAACCGTGAAAAGCGGAATTGAATATATGGGCTGGCTTGCAGAATGGTATATCGCAAATTCAAGCGGAAAAGGCATAGGCTTTTTCCAGATTGGCGGCGGTATTGCGGGTGATTTTCCTATCTGTGTTGTACCAATGCTGTATCAGGATATGGAGATGGAAAACATTCCTTTCTGGAGCTATTTCTGCCAGATCTCAGATTCAACAACCTCATTCGGATCGTACTCTGGTGCAGTTCCAAATGAGAAGATCACCTGGGGTAAGCTAGACATCCACACACCAAAATTTATCGTCGAATCTGATGCGACTATTGTTGCTCCGCTGATTTTTGCGTGGGTTTTAAAGCAATAAGAATTTTATATAAAAGGATTCGTAGGAGAGCAATTGGCCGGTGTCCCTGCCTACCCCGGCGATACGCCGCTTGGGTGTCCCCACCAATCACAATTTTAAAAGAGAGAGGAATAGCTAATCCATTCAAATCTTCACGCGCAAAAACAGCTCTTAACTAATAGATTATTAATGATTTCAAAGAGTAATTTCTATTTTTAATGAACACAAATTATCTATATTAAAAAAATATATTGCTATGTAACGAAACGGATACTTTAATCGTATACATTTAATATATCGCACAATTGATTTAACTTATTTATAGGATAAAGCTATGAAAAGGAACTTTTACTATTTAGGATTTATAATCATCCTGTTTATATCGGGCTCTTGCAGAAAAAATGAATTACCGGAGGAGCTTTCCGCAAAAATATATGACGGGAAGATTAATAATCTGAAATCTACTTTGGCATCAACAAGCGCCGTCTACTTTGAAAACCACGACGATGATTCTATAGAAAGGCAGACTGTTCTGGGTGGCCAGCTTACTAATCCCTATTTAATCCCTAACATGCAGCAGGCCTATTCAAATCTGGGCATTACTAATGTAACCGTTAATATAACAAATTTATATGTTCGTTTTAAACCTTCAGATATTGATCAGCTGGATGTTTTAAATTCCACCATGGAAACTCAGAATCTGGAGTTATTTGATACCCCAGTTGATTTTTTAGTGACTTATGAAGGAGACTACTACCAGGATCCTTCTATACCCGAGGAAGAAATAACCTGGCAGTATGCAGTGGTTCCGCCAAATTTTCAGTTTCCCACAGGCATACTTTATGAAACCCTGGCTCAAATACATATTCCGGGGGATAATTATACCGCCGTAGAAACGGAGGCTGAAAGACTGGCTGCAGTGCAGAATCCCAATAATAGTGCGCTTAGCTCAAACACTACTTCGAGAAGTGGCAGGATCAGACCTCAGTCTGCTCCGGACTGCGGGCCCGGATATAATTGGGACGCTATATTACGGGAATGTGTTCCTTATGAAGGACAGCCACCCTCACCCGCACCCGATGCGGCGGTGCCGGCAGGAAATATCCTAGTGTATGATACTCAAAATCAAACCAATAGACCCGTACGTAAAGCGACTATTGTTGCCCGGCGGTGGTTTAAAATAGAGCGGGGCTATACGGATAATAGCGGCCATTACCAGATGACTAAGCGTTTTAAAAATAAGGTCAGGGTTAATGTTAAATTTAAAAATTCGGATGCGGAAATACGGGGTGTGAGAGGTATAAGACTATGGCAAATGATCTCCCCGATAAAGAAAACAATTGGAGTATTTAACGGGGATGCCGATAAAGGTGATATCAGCTATACATTTCCTGTATTTGCTGATGCCAGCTCCAAGGGTAGGCTATATTGGGCAGGTGCAACATCACATAATGCCGTGCAGGATTACCGGGAATATGCCGTTCAAGAAGGTATAGGGCAGCCACCAACCGGGATACATATTTTTATGAACCGATATTTTAGCGGTATGACTCCAATGCTCCATAAACGGTTTATAGATGATCTGCCCCATGAGATAATTGAACAAATGCTGATGCCCAAAAACCTCTGGGGTTCTATTGCCGGGGGCATAAATGCTCTGGCTTTTGTCCTTAAACACCAGGTGGATATGGCAGTCAGTTACCGGTATGGAACTTCTGACGAATTAAAAGAAACCATGTACCATGAGCTTACACATGCCGCACAGTACGAAGCCTTAGGAAATAACTGGTATCACCAGTTTGTAGATGCTGAAGTCAATGCTGTAAAACGGACAATTTTGTTCGATAAGGATTATAATCCCTATGGCCGCAGTACAGGCCCTGATGCCGCCGTTATAGCCTTAGGCGAAAGCTGGGCATATTATATGGGGCATTATCTGGCCGACAGGCAATACGGAACCAGTGCAGGTTGTCAGATAGAACAAGACGGCGGTTCTTTGTGGTGCAACTCTAGTGGCACCGGACATCCTCATTTAGATGTCTTAGAAGCGTTTAACCCAAACTTGCAAAGTGATCCTTTTCAATGGATACCGCAGGGATTATTTCATGATTTGAGAGATACCAGCAATGAAATTAAGCCTAATACGGGTCCAGTAAATGATGGTGTGTCTGGTTACACGAATTCGCAATTTTTCAATGCTTTTCAGTCGGATATTTTTTCTTTGCAAGATTACCGGAACAAATTATTGTTACAAAATGGCAATAATCAGGGAAGTCAGGTAACCAGTTTATTTTCTGAGTATAACTATAATTAGCCATGAAAGATATATTCGTTGGCAGTATATTAGCATGTATTGTTCTATTGAACAGCGGTTGCCCAAAATCATGTATTGAGGCTAATTATTCTTTTTCAGTTAATGCCCAAGTAGGCCCGGATAGAGACAGTATCAACGTTGGAGATACAATTTATATCACATCGTCGTTTCCTGCAAAATTAATAGATCAGGGTACCGGTGCAGAAATAAATTATACCGGAGCAAAAAAAATCGGGAGTACTCTTGGGGTTGGGAAGCTTAAATTGGGCAGCGCTATACCCGTAGATGCTGTATTTGATTTTAGTTACATTTCAATAAAGGGCAATGTTTATAATGACAGGGGCATCGCGAGTCCGGATGCTGTACAACAATTAATTTATCAGGATAGCAATAATACCTACGAGCTGAAGGTTGGTTTAATAGCAAAGGTTAAAGGTACTTATGCTTTAGGCATAGGCAATGGGTTAAGTGTTGGGCGCAGCGGTGTTAAAAATTGTGAGAAAGCTGCCTTTGATATTTCATTGAATAAAACCAATCAACATTTTAATATTTATCAAAGTTTTACGCAAAACAATCAATCCAATGACTATGAAAGAAAGCATGCTTATTATTTTGTTGTGAAATAAAGAGCCTTCCATAGCTTTAAATTTGCTGGAAGGTTAGCTATTCATTCCTTCAACGGATACCACAGGTGTGTTTTATGATTTGAAGGATGATAGGAATGATATATCATTTAATCCTAGTATGGTAAATGATGGGGTATCAGGTTATTCCAATCAACAAATGTTTAATGCATTTCAAACCAACATTTATAAGTGCAAGATTATCGGGATAAATTATTGTTGCAAAACGGCAATAATCAGGGAAGTCAGGTAACCAGTTTATTTTCTGAGTATAACTATAATTAGCCATGAAAGATATATTCGTTGGCAGTATATTAGCATGTATTGTTCTATTGAACAGCGGTTGCCCAAAATCATGTATTGAGGCTAATTATTCTTTTTCAGTTAATGCCCAAGTAGGCCCGGATAGAGACAGTATCAACGTTGGAGATACAATTTATATCACATCGTCGTTTCCTGCAAAATTAATAGATCAGGGTACCGGTGCAGAAATAAATTATACCGGAGCAAAAAAGATCGGCAGTACACTTGGGGTTGGAAAGCTTATAACGGGCGAAGTTGTGCCCGTAGGTGCTGTATTTGATTTTAGTTACATTTCAATAAAAGGCAATGTTTATAACGAAAGGAGCATCGCAAGTCCGGATGCTGTACAGCAATTAACTTATCAGGAAAACAATAATACCTACGAACTAAAGGTTGCTTTAATAGCAAAGGTTAAAGGCACTTATGCTTTAGGCATAGGCAATGGATTGAGTGTTGAGCGCAACAACAGTAAAAATTGTGAAAAAGCTGCTTTTGATATATCTATAAGCAATACATCCCAGCATGTTTATTATTATCAAACATGGAGACCTGGCTATACTCTGACTGCTTCAGACCTTAAACGATTGTATTGTTTTAAAGTTAAATAACATACTTCTTAATCTGGTGTATGAAAATCATGAAGTACTTTCTATTTCTTTCTCTGTTCTATTTTTTGAATTGTATTAATATCTTAGCGGCCCCAGTAAATTACGCTGACACTTCTGTCAATAAATCCACTTATAAACAGTCCAGGCAATATTTTTTAGATAACTATGGCAAGGACGACTCAACCAGGGCCTTGATTAATTATTTCTTTAAAAGGAGAAAAGAGGCATTTTATGAAACGGTTGTTCCGCCTGTTACAGGGGGTCTTGCTGTTGTACTACTTGCTAAAGTAGTCGATCAAATTAATACTGATTTTGCAAATGGTAAAGCGACTGGCCTTAGCTTCATAGTAATCGGAGTGCCCCTGCTTAAAGTCATTATTGTCTCTTCCACAGCTTTAATTGATGGTCAAATCAAATGGCTGGTCTTTAACCGTAAAAAGCTTTTAACCGTGCTGACAGATTACCACTCCGGCAAGCCTCTGCCCAAAAAAATAAAACGCAGAAGGGCGTTTAAATATGAATTAAAATATCCGGGTTAATTGAAGCACCTTTCTGCATTATCTTGTCCATCGACACACCAAATTAATCGTCGAATCTGATGCTACAATAGTAGCCCCGCTTATTTTTGCGTGGGTTTTAAAGCAGTAACGAATTGTTTTATTATTACCAAAGCGAATTTCTGATCTTAATCTAATATTGTTCTATTAACACCAGTAATTTGTTAGTTATCAATTACTTGCCTTTTAGTTTAGAACGATTATAAATTAAGAATATTGGTCACGTTAATGTCACGGTTAAGTGAATAAAACCTACTTTTGTCATCGAAAATAGGGCCTATATAATACCAGGCCAATTTTCTATCATACATTTCAATTTTTTAGCATTAAATACTCAATATGAGAAGCATCTCATTGTTTTTTAGAAGTGTTACAAAGTCTCTGATACTGGTTTCCTTTCTGGCTGTAGCTGCTGTTTCTTCAGCAAGCGCGCAGGATGTGGCTGCCGGTGGAGCGATATTCAAGCAGAAGTGTACCGCTTGTCACGGTGTCGGAAAAGTGGTTGTTGGCCCTGACCTTAAAGGTGTAGATAGCCGTCGCGACGAAGCATGGCTTCTTAAATGGATTAAGAATGCACCAGCATTTATTGCATCAGGCGATCCTGAGGCGAAGAAGATGGAAGCATTCTCTCCGGCGGCGATGTCAGCTTTCCCGGAGTTGTCAGATGATGACATTAAAAACATCTTGTCATATGTAAAAGCGGAAGAGACTAAGCCTGCTGCAGATACAAAAGCAGCTGGCGGAGCATCCGCTGAAGGCGGTTCGGGCGGGATCAGCAACTTTATGATCTTTGGTCTGCTTGCTGTGATCATCATTGCTTTCATCGTGATTGTGGTTCTGAATCGTGTAATTCGCACCCTTGAGCGCATAATGCTTCAAAAACAAGGCGTACTTGTTGAAGAAGACGAAGTTGAAACTGGAGATAGATTTGCGGGACTTAAGAGGCTAACTAAAAACAAGAAATTCATTTTATTCATAGTGCTCCTACTGGTTATTTTCCTTGGATCAGCGGGATGGATGGGAATGTGGGAAACAGGTGTTCACACAGGCTACCAGCCAGTACAGCCAATTAAGTTCTCTCACCAGCTTCACGCAGGTGTAAATAAAATAGATTGCCAGTATTGCCATACGGGTGCATTCACTTCTAAGAATGCGTCAATACCATCTCTAAATGTTTGTATGAACTGCCATAATTATGTTACGGCATCAGATAAATATGATGGTAAAACGTCTCCTGAGATCCAGAAGATCTATCACGCTCTTGATTATAACGAGACTACTAAGCAATACGGTACTAACACTAAACCGGTCGAGTGGATCCGAATCCACAACCTGCCCGATCTTGCTTACTTTAATCACTCACAGCACGTTTCAGTAGCAGGTATCGAGTGTCAGAAATGTCACGGTCCGATCCAGACAATGGAAGAGATTTACCAATTCGCACCGCTTACAATGAAATGGTGTATTAACTGTCACAAGGAAACGGAAGTTGATCATAAAGATAATCCGTACTATGACAGGCTGATCGCTGCTCACGATAAATTGAAAAAAGGTGAGAAGGTTACAGCAGCTGTATTAGGCGGGTTAGAGTGTAGTAAGTGCCACTACTAAGAATAGAATTTTTAAGAAAACATACGTATACAGTTATATAGCTTAAATGGAAAGCAATAAGAAATACTGGAAAGGTTTAGAAGAGCTGCAGAATACCAAAGATTTCGTTGAGAAGAACAAAAACGAATTCGCTGAGTCGATTCCTATGGAAGCGGTTCTGAATGAAGCTGGCTTGAGTACCGTAGCTCCACGACGCGACTTTTTAAAGGCGCTGGGATTTGGTTTAGGTGCAGTAACCCTGGCTGCTTGTCAGAAAACTCCGGTTCACAAATCAATTCCTTATTTAGTTAAGCCGGAAGAGATCGTACCAGGTATTCCAAATTATTATACTTCTACTTTTAATGGTCACAGCGTTTTGGTTAAAACCCGTGAAGGCCGTCCCATTAAGATAGAAGGAAATCCTAATTGTATTCTGAGCAAAGGAGCTTTGGATGCGAAAGGACAAGCATCTGTTCTTGATCTTTATGATGTATCAAAATTAAAAGGACCAGTTGTTAACGGTGCAGATAAGTCATGGGCTGAGGTAGATCAGTTTGTTAAAACTGAGCTGGCAAAAACCGGAGGCAAGAGCATCCGTATCGTGTCTTCAACAATAAACAGTCCTTCAACTAAAGCTGTAATTGCTGACTTTATTGTAAAATATCCATCAGCCAAGCATGTTCAGGTGGATGCGGTTTCATATTCAGGTATCATTAAAGCTAACGAGGCTAGCTTCGGTAAAGCTGCTCTTCCAAGATACCGATTCGATAATGCTGATGTAATTGTCAGCTTCGGTGCCGACTTCCTTGGAAGCTGGATCTCACCTATCGAATACAATACTCAATACGCTTCAAAGAGAAATGCTGCTGCTTTAAAAGGCGGCAAGATGTCACGTCACATACAATTTGAGACGGGCATGAGCTTAACAGGAACAAATGCTGATGCACGGATTCCGTTAAAGCCATCTGAAGAGGGCATAGCACTGCTTAATTTATTTGCTGCTCTTGGCGGAGCCGTTTCGGGTGGTAAAAAACTCCCGAACCAGAAAGCTGAAACAGCAGTTATGCTTGCAGCGAAAGAATTAACAGCTGCTAAGGGAAGAAGCCTGGTGGTTTCAGGATCAAATGATATCGCGACCCAAACGGTTGTAAATGCTATTAACTCTCTTCTGGGGAGTTACGGCACTACGATCGATCTTGACAATCCTTCTTACCAGTTCACAGGAAATGATGCTGATTTCGTGACTTTCGTTAGCGAAATGAACAGCGGTTCTGTTGGTGCTGTATTCTTCCTGAACAGCAACCCTGCTTACGAATACGCAGATCCAAAAGCATTTACTGATGCGTTGGCAAAAGTAGCGCTTCGTGTATCATTCGCCGACCGTAAAGATGAAACTGCTTCTTTATGTCAGGTTATTGCTCCAAACCACCACTACCTGGAATCATGGGGTGACTCAAATCCGGTAGAAGGTTACTATACTATTGGACAGCCAACAATCAATCCTGTATATAATACACGTAACGCAGAGCAAGGTCTTTTGATCTGGTCTGATAACGCCGTTCAGGATTACTATCAGTATATCCAGAATAACTGGTCTAAATCAGTTTTCACTCAAAGCGCTGGTACGTGGAAAGATCTTTTACAAAAAGGATCTGTGACTATGACTGCTAAAGGCGGTGGTGCTTATGCATCAGCTGGTGATGCTGGTGCTGCTGTTTCAGCTATCGTTGCAGCTAGCAATGCTCTTGCTAAAGGCGGCGACAATGCTGTTGAGCTTCATATTTATGAAAGCACTGGTATTGGAGATGGTAAGTTAGCTAACAACCCATGGTTACAGGAGTTACCGGATCCGGTTTCTAAAGTTACCTGGGATAACTATGCTGCTATCGGGCCGAAATATGCTGAGAAATTAGGTATCGGTGAAAACGAAATGGTTACCGTTAAAACCGATAAATACGAAATCACTTTACCTGTGCTTATTCAGCCAGGTCAGGCTTCGGGAACAGTTTCTATAGCTGTAGGTTACGGACGTACCATGGCTGGAAAAGCTGCTGTTGAAGTTGGTAAAAATGCATATCCTTTCTTAAGACTGGTTAACGGAACTTTACAGGGGAATGCTGCTGCAACTATCAGCAAAGCAGGCGGAGTATATGAGCTAGCCCAAACGCAGACTCACCACTCTATCGAGGGAAGAAATATCGTCCGCGAAACTACTTTAAAAGATTATTTAAAAGATCCTAATCACGGTACTGGCCACGGTCATGTCAATCATGTTGATCTTTGGAATGAGTACGAAATGCCAGGCCACAACTGGCTTATGGCTATCGATCTGAATGCATGTACTGGCTGCGGAGCTTGTATCGTAGCTTGTAATGCTGAAAATAACATTCCTGTTGTTGGACGCGATGAGGTTAGAAAACGGCGTGAAATGCACTGGATTCGTATTGACCGTTACTATACTGTAAATGACAATGGCGGTAAGGTAACGGAGGAAGATGAAATGGAAGACATGGAAACCATGGACAACGTTTCTGTGATCCACCAGCCGATGTTATGTCAGCATTGTGATCACGCTCCGTGCGAGACTGTTTGTCCGGTACTGGCAACAGTTCACTCATCAGAAGGTTTGAACCAGATGGCTTACAATCGTTGTATCGGAACAAGATACTGCGCGAATAACTGTCCGTATAAAGTTCGTCGTTTCAACTGGTTTAACTACTGGAATGATTCACGTTTCGACAACTACATGAACAATGAGTTTACACAGCTTGTGTTAAACCCGGACGTAAGTACACGTTCACGTGGTGTGATGGAGAAATGTTCAATGTGTGTTCAGCGTATCCAGGCAGGAAAGCTTGAGGCGAAATTAGATAAACGCACATTGAAAGATGGCGATATCAAAATGGCTTGTCAGCAAACTTGTCCTACAAACGCGATCATATTTGGAGATGGAAACGATCCTAACTCTGAAGTAGCGAAAGCATTGAAGAGCGAGCGTACTTATTATGTGCTTGAAGAGATCAATACCAAACCAGGTGTTGGATACCAAACAAAAGTTAGAAATACTGCAGAGGTTTAATACAAGAAATTCAATAAAGATATGTCATCTCATCACGAGTCTATACTTAGAGAACCCTTAGTAACCGGCGAAAATATTACCTACGCCAGGGTTACTGAAGATATATTGGTTCCGGTAGAAAATAAGCCTAATAAAGCCTGGTGGATCGGTTTCATCGTATCAGCAATAGGTGCAGGCCTTTGGATATTCGCAGTTAGCTGGACATTCTGGTTCGGTATCGGCGAATGGGGATTGAATAAAACTGTAGGCTGGGCATGGGATATCACCGGATTCGTATGGTGGGTAGGTATTGGTCATGCAGGAACCCTTATTTCTGCCGTACTATTACTCTTCCGACAGAACTGGCGTAACTCCATTAACCGTTCAGCAGAGGCGATGACCATCTTCGCCGTTATCTGTGCCGCTACCTACATTATATCGCACATGGGCCGTCCATGGATGTTTTACTGGGCATTACCATTGCCGAATCAGTTCGGGTCATTATGGGTGAACTTTAACTCTCCGCTGGTATGGGACGTATTTGCGATCTCGACTTACTTCTCGGTTTCCTTAGTATTCTGGTATACAGGTTTACTTCCCGATATCGCAACTATCCGCGACCGTGCTACAGGCTTACGCCGCCGCATCTATTCTATCCTTTCTTTCGGCTGGAATGGTTCAGTTAAGACCTGGCAGCGCTTCGAGCTTGTATCGTTGATCCTTGCGGGTGTTTCTACTCCACTGGTACTGTCGGTACACACGATTGTATCCATGGACTTTGCCACATCACTGGTTCCGGGATGGCACACAACGATCTTCCCTCCATACTTTGTGGCTGGTGCGATCTTCTCCGGATTTGCAATGGTACAAACCTTACTGCTGGTAACACGTAAGGTGATGAACTTCGAAAATTACATTACCATATTCCATATTGAATCGATGAATAAGATCATCATCCTGACGGGATCTATAGTTGGTGTGGCATACCTGACAGAACTTTTCATTGCATGGTACTCAGGTGCGGAATACGAACAATATGCCTTCCTTAACCGTGTAAGTGGGCCATACTGGTGGGCTTACTGGACTATGATGACCTGTAATGTGTTTACTCCGCAGATTTTCTGGATCAAGAAGATCCGTACAAGCGTTGCCTGGTCATGGATCCTGTCGATCGTTGTAAACATCGGGATGTGGTTTGAGCGTTTCGTGATTATAGTAACCTCACTTCACCGTGATTACCTTCCATCAAGCTGGGTGATGTTCTATCCAAGCTGGGTTGATGTATGTGTATTCATCGGATCGATCGGAGTGTTCTTCACCTTATTCCTGTTGTTCCTTAGAGTATTGCCTGCAATTGCAATGGCTGAGGTTAAACTATTGCTGAAGAGCTCAAGTGACCAGGCTAAACAGAAACTGATCCGTGAAGGAAAGGTCGACGCAGGAGAGGCAGCTTGTTATCAGGAGTCTCTTGAAAAATTTGATAGTATATCACCCAGGGTAGCGGAATACGAAAAAGTATAAAGATGAGTAACATAAAATATATTTTAGGTCATTTTGAAGATCCGGATGACCTGATGCACGGGATCGGCAAACTACAGGAAGGGAACGTTACCATTTATGACGTGTTTACTCCTATGCCTATCCACGGTATTGAAGATAAATTAGGAATCAAACGTTCCCGTTTAGGTGGGGCGGCCTTCTGTTTTGGCCTGACCGGAACGTTCACTGCGGTCTTGATGATCTGGTACATGCTTGTATATGACTGGCCAATGAATATTGGGGGTAAGCCTCACTTTGCATTCCCGGATTTTGTGCCGATCATATTCGAATTAACGGTATTATTCTGTTCATTCGGTATGGTGGGAACGTATTTCTTTGTTAATCACCTGGCTCCGGGACGTGCTCCACGAGTTATGGACCTTCGCGCAACAAACGATCGTTTTGTAGTAGCTATTGATGCAAGGGAAAATCCGTATCACGATAAAATTGACAACATTTTAAAAGAAGCTGGTGCTGTTGAAATTAAGCACAACGAAAGGAAATATGTTAGTTATGAATAAGGTCCTGATAATCTGTACCGCTTTTTTAACTGTAGCTGCTGCTTCGGTTATATCTTCTTGTTCAAATAATAGAAGCACAGGTATCGAGTATGCCCGTAATATGTATGATCCGATCGCTTACAATCCGGATCAGCCGAATAAGAACTTCAATGACGGGAAAACTGCTCAAACTCCACCCGCCGGAACAACACCGGTAGGTTTCGATAAAATGGAGGAATATCCAAATACTCCGGAGGGATATCAGGCTGCCAGCGCAGGTCTATCGAATCCGCTTCCGGTAACTGTTCCAACTCTTGAGCAGGGTAAAACACTTTACCTTAACATGTGCTCTCACTGTCATGGTAATGAAGGGAAAGGAGATGGATCAATTGTAGCAATGGAAAAATTCCCTGCGCCGCCAGCATACGGTACAGGTACTTCGTCAAGAGGCGGATCTATGAAGGATCTTACAGACGGAAAAATCTTCCACACCATCACTTATGGAGTTAACCTTATGGGTCCGCACAAATATCAGTTAACGCCGGAGCAACGGTGGAAAATTGTTATGTACGTTCACGAATTACAAAAATTACAATAGTCAATTGCTAAAACCAGATGGGAAATCATAATCATACTCATACTCATAATTTTTCTGAACAATTTGTTTTTTCAGGCAAGTTAAAAACCTGGAGCCTTATAGCAATAGTAGTAGGTGTTCTGTCGATAGCATTCGGATTTTTGACCGACCACGCTGAGCGTACTTACGCGAATTTATTGCTGATGGCATATTATTTCACATGTGTTTGTGCTGCAGGTTTGTTCTTTATTGCTCTGCAATACGTAGCGCAGGCAGGCTGGGCAACAGGCTTGTTAAGAATACCTCAGGCAATGTCCAGGGTTCTTCCTATTGCTTCTTTAATATTGTTTGTCGTTTGTGCTGCAGGTTTGATGACACACAACTTATATCACCACTGGAATGGCGATGGTTTGACTGACCCGTCAAGCCCTAACTACGACAAGCTTATTGCAGGTAAAGCCGTTTATCTTAACGTGCCTTTCTTCTTAATACGTCTGGCGGTGTTCCTAGGAGCGTATAGTTTCTTCGCATTCTTATTTGCTAAATACTCAGAGCGTGAAGCTAATGAAGGCGGATTAGTGTTCTATGATAAAAGCATTAAATGGTCGGCAGTATTCCTTATCATCTTTGGATTTACTACCCCGATCTGGGCATTTGACACGATAATGTCTCTTGAAGCACACTGGTTCTCAACCATGTTCGGATGGTACAACTTCGCAGCAATGTGGGTTAGCGGATTATGTGTTATTACTTTGATCGTGATCCTTTTGAAAAAAGGAGGTCATTTATCATGGATAAATGAAAATCACCTTCATGATCTTGGGAAGTTCATTTTTGCATTCTCGATCTTCTGGACATACGTATGGTTCGCTCAGTTCCTCCTTATCTACTATGCCAACATGCCGGAAGAGACAGTTTACTTCTACAAAAGATGGGAGCCGGAATATCTTCTATGGTTTTGGGTAAACATTATTATAAACTTCGTAGCGCCAATATTAATACTAATGGCCCGGGGATCAAAACGTCATACTAACACATTAATGTTTGTTTGTATCATGCTTCTTTGTGGTCACTGGCTGGATTATTACATGATGATCATGCCCGGAACTGTTGAAGCACACCGTGGATTCGGTATTATTGAAATAGGTATTGCTATTGGGTTTGCGGGTTTGTTTGCATTCCTAACTCTTAACCAGTTAAGCAAAAGGTCGATGGTTCCAACCAATCACCCTTTCCTGGACGAGAGCTTGCATCACCAGATTTAATTTTAGTCTTAATAGCAAAAGAAACGAATAAAATGAGCTTAAGAGAAATTTTTAATATCAGGATTGCTGCTCCAGTATTGATTGCTTGCGCTCTTACTGTATCGGGTAATACGGTTTTGGCACAGGTTAAGGATACAGCAGTAAGTTCAACAACGACAGTAGTAGATACTGCAGATGCGTCAGCAACTCAGGTTTCACCGGCTTCGGCGCCGCTTATCAGCACTGCAGTTGATACGGCCGCAAGATATAAGAACATGCAGCCCGGCTCTACTGAAGTAGATCATTCTGCAGCATATAAGTCGGGTGCATACTATCTTTTACTATTTATCCTGTTTTGTGTATTTCTCGCAATTGTTGGAAAAGTATTGGAGCTGTATGAAATAAGCCGCGATGTTCAAGGAAGAAAAGGAGCGAAATTTGACTCCAGGAAATTCCAGGGTGCTTTGTGTATCGTATTCCTGATAGCCGGGCTATACGGGGTTTACTGGTCATACGCTGTTCAGGGCCCGATGAGTATGCACGAATCTGCATCTGAGCATGGGCTGGAAATCGACTCCATGTTCAACATAACATTGATCATAACCACTATTGTATTTATCCTTACACATGTAGCACTTTTTGGATTTTCATACCAGTATCGCGGAACGAAAGAAAGAAAAGCGTATTTCTACCCGCATAACAATGCTCTTGAGCGCATCTGGACAATTGTACCTGCTATCGCTTTAACTGTACTAGTACTTCTTGGTTTCTTCACATGGAGAGACATCACTAACGTTTCTGAAGAGGACCAGAAAAAGGCGATGAACATTGAGGTAATAGGTGAGCAGTTTAAATGGAACCTGCGTTATTCAGGAGAAGATAATTCGATCGGTAAACGGAATTTCAAACTAACAACTCCGACAAACGGTTTGGGTATCGATTATAAAGATCAGAAAAGCTGGGATGATAAGCTTGTAGGTGAGATTGTGATCCCAGTAAATAAGCCAGTTCGGGTTACTATCGGATCTAAAGATATTCTTCATAGCTTCTATCTTCCTGATTTCAGGGTACAGATCAATGCTGTCCCTGGAATGCCAACGTATTTCCAGTTTACCCCGCGTTTAACCACTGCGCAAATGAGAGAAAAACGGAATAACCCTGCTTACGATTATATACTGCTTTGCGCGAAGATCTGCGGAGCTGGCCATTACAATATGCAGTCTAAAGTTACTGTAGTTTCGGAAGCTGAGTATGCGATATGGATCGCTAAACAGCCTCTTTACTACAATGACGATGTTAAGAAGGAGCTTCAGCTTGCTGAGCAAAAGAGTGCAGGAGAGAACAAGAAAATTGCGTTAAATACTAATACAACCACCAAATAATTATGGCAAGCACAGCAATACACGATACAGCCGTACTTCACCAACACGATGATCACGGTCATGATCACGGGCATCATAAAGAAACGTTTATCACTAAATACATCTTTAGCCAGGATCATAAAATGATCGCAAAACAGTTCCTAATTACAGGGATCATCATGGCTGTTATCGCAATGATACTTTCAGTCTTATTCAGATTACAGTTAGCCTGGCCTGATAAGAGTTTCCCTTTATTAGAGACTTTCTTAGGAAGCAAATGGGCAGAAGGTGGGCGGATTAAACCTGATTTTTACCTGGCCTTAGTAACAATACACGGAACCATGATGGTATTCTTTGTATTAACTGCCGGGCTAAGCGGTACGTTTAGTAACCTACTTATACCATTACAGCTTGGCGCGAGGGATATGGCTTCACCGTTCCTGAACATGCTTTCCTACTGGTTCTTCTTCCTGTCTTGCTGTGTAATGATGTCCTCTTTCTTTGTAGAGAGCGGTCCGGCCAGCGCAGGCTGGACCGTGTATCCTCCCTTGTCTGCCTTGCCAAAAGCAATCAGCGGATCAGGAACCGGGATGACGCTATGGCTGATCAGTATGGTGCTTTTTATTGCATCCGCTCTGATAGGGGCACTGAATTACATTTCAACAGTGTTAAATATGCGTACTACAGGTATGGATATGTGGAAGATGCCTTTAACAATCTGGGCGTTCTTCTTAACCGCTATCGTAGGTGTGCTTTCATTCCCGGTACTTGTCTCGGCAGTAGTTCTGCTAATATTTGACCGTAGTTTCGGCACGAGTTTCTACTTATCAGATATCGTTGTTGCGGGCCAGGTATTACCTAATCAAGGTGGTAGTCCGGTACTTTGGCAGCACTTATTCTGGTTCCTTGGTCACCCTGAGGTATACATTGTAATTATGCCTGCATTGGGTATCACGTCAGAAGTTATTGCAACAAACTCACGTAAACCAATTTTCGGTTATCATGCAATGGTTTATTCATTGATAGGTATTACCGTATTATCATTTATAGTTTGGGGACACCATATGTTCGTTACGGGTATGAACCCGTTCCTGGGGGGTGTGTTCATGATCACAACGCTGATAATTGCGGTGCCATCAGCCGTAAAAACTTTCAACTATCTGGCTACTATCTGGCGCGGTAATTTGAGATTCACACCTGCTATGCTTTTTGCTATTGGCCTTGTTTCTTTCTTTATCTCAGGAGGTCTTACCGGGATCTTCTTAGGTAACGCCGCACTTGATATTAACCTTCACGATACGTATTTCGTTGTAGCTCACTTCCACCTTGTAATGGGTGCTGCAGCTATCTTCGGAATGCTTTGCGGAGTTTATCACTGGTACCCTAAGATGTTCGGCCGCTTAATGGACGAGAGATTAGGATATATTCACTTCTGGTTAACATTCATCGGCGCGTACCTGGTATTCTTCCCGATGCACTTTATGGGTATTGATGGCGTTCCGCGCCGTTACTATGCATTCACCGAGTTTGCGTTTATGCAAGAGTGGTTAACAGTTAACGTATTCATTACATGGGCGGCAATTATAGCTGCACTTGCACAAGTAGCATTCTTGTGGAACTTCTTCTACTCGATCTTCTACGGTAAGAAGACCAGCCAGAACCCATGGGATTCTAATACACTTGAGTGGACTGCACCAGTAGAACACATGCATGGTAACTGGCCGGGAGAAATTCCTTCAGTTTACCGCTGGCCATATGATTACAGCAAACCGGGTCATCACGAAGATTTTATTCCTCAAACTACACCTTTCTCTGAAACAATGAGCTCAAATCTTCAGCATGATTTTGAAGATAATCCTGAAGCGGAACTTATTCAAGCGGAATGGGAAAGGACGCATGGCTCGAAGAGTCATGTCGCTGAAGAAATTAAATAGAGGGAGGGGGGGCACTGTCCGAAAGGGCTTTTTAATAAGCGAAATGTATCCTTCAAGTGAGAAGAGATTCCTGGCGATAAATTATATCTCTGTAGCAGCTCTTTTTCTGCTTATACTGGCTGGGGGTGTTGTCCGCAGCACCGGATCCGGAATGGGTTGCCCCGATTGGCCTAAATGCTTCGATCAGTTTATACCACCCACTCACAGTTCTGAACTACCTGCCAATTATCAGCAAAAATATGTTGACAAGCGGGTTCAGAAGAACGAACGTTTCGCGAAGACACTTGACCTGATGGGTTATGGAGATCTTGCTTACCGGATCAGGAACGATAAAAGTATTTTAAAGCCGGACGAATTTAACGCGGCAAAAACCTGGACGGAATATGTGAACAGGCTGCTGGGTGCATTGGTAGGGCTGTTTTTAATAGGATGTGTTGTCACTGCAATCACCTACTTAAAAACACGAAGCCGGATATTTTACTGGAGCTTATTCAATTTGATCCTTGTGGGATTTCAGGGTTGGCTGGGATCGATCGTTGTTTCAACAAACCTGCTTGCATGGGTAGTGACCGTTCACATGCTGGTCGCGATAGCCATACTGGCTATATCGATCTACACATATTATGAAGCAAGGGCTCTTCGTGATAAAAGTATCCTGACTAACATTACTTCAGGATGGGTGACAATACTAGCTTACGGAGCTTTGATACTGACTGTGATTCAGATCACCATAGGAACTGAAGTCCGTGAACAGATCGATATGATATCTTCGGCGACGAATGACCTGAACCGGGCAGAATGGGTTTCACTGGTGGGTGCGAATTTTGTATACCACAGAGATCTGGCTATTCTGGTGGTAATTGTAAACGCAGTATCATTTGTACTTATCAGGAAAAGATATCCGGCTGAAGGATATCAGTTTAAATATATATCCTACGTACTTTTGCTGATCATTCTGCAAGTCGTAACCGGGTTTGTACTTTCTTATATGGGATTGCCGCCATTTGCTCAGGCAATTCACATTTTGCTGGCTACCCTTGTTTTTGGTGCCCAGTTTTACCTCCTTCTGCTGATGAAGAAAAGCAGACTGGAAATACTTAACTGAAGAAATAGAGTGAGGGAATCCATCGCCGATTTTAATAAGCTGATTAAACTGAGGTTAACGCTGACGGTAGTGTTTTCTGCATCAATTTGTTTTTTGATGGGAAGCCAGCAGCAAGGCGATATTAACTGGGTGAACTGGATGATCCTTACTATCGGAGGTTTCTTTGTAACCGGAGCGGCGAATGGCTTTAACGAGATCATCGAAAAAGATCTTGACAAGCTTATGAAGCGTACTATGGACAGGCCGATTCCTTCGGGTCATATGACGACGGGACAGGCGCTTGTTTTAAGCCTGATTATGGGAATTGGGGGTACTTATCTTTTGTTAAGGCTTAACTTTCCAACCGGGGTACTTGCTGTGTTCTCGATTTTCCTGTATGCATTTGTTTATACGCCGATGAAGAGAAAGTCGCCAATAGCGGTATTTATAGGTGCCTTCCCAGGCGCTTTGCCACCGCTGATCGGATATTTCGCTGCATTTGATGAGCCGAGGATTTCCTGGATACCGGTGATCCTTTTTCTAATTCAGTTTGTATGGCAATTTCCTCATTTTTGGGCTATAGCCTGGGTGCTGGATGAGGATTATAAACGTGCTGGTTTCCGGTTATTACCCACAACAAAGCAGGATAAGACGAGTGCATTCATAACTTTATTATCCACAATAATATTAATTCCGGTAAGCCTGATGCCAACAGTTTACCTTATGCCTTCAGGCCAGCCGTTTGGGGGCAATATTTACGGGCTACTGGCGCTGATCGCTGGCTTATACTTTTTCTGGCAGGCTGTTCAGCTTTATAAGAACAGAGATGTCGCCTCGGCAAAAAAGCTGATGTACACTTCGTTCTTCTACTTGCCCCTGCTTCAATTAACCCTTTTGTTTGACTTTATAGCAAGATAGATATGGACCAAATACCAGTTGAGGATATGCAGAGCTACAAAGCACGGAAGTTTCTGATGTGGCTTTTTATAATTTCTTCCTTCATGATGTTCGCGGCTTTAACGAGCGGATTTATTGTTTATACCGAGGGAAACGCAGAGCGCGGAATTAAAGTATTGCTTCCCAAAGCTTTCATTTACAGTACAATTATCATTATAATAAGCAGCTTAACAATGCACCTTGCTTATCTCGCAGGCAAAAAACTGGAATTCGGCAAGCAAAAGCTATACACTGTCTTCACGATCGTTTTGGGTATAGCATTCTTTTTCAGCCAATATAGCGCGTGGGCTGTTCTGACCGATGCAGGGGCTTATTTTGTGAACTATAATGCTTCTCAATCGTTTATATATGTTTTTACGGGAGCGCATTTATTGCACATTTTTGCGGGCATAATTATGCTCCTCTATTCCCTTGTTGGGAAAATGAGGAATATCCCTCAGGTACGCAATTTATTTCGCCTGGAAGTGACATCCATTTTTTGGCATTTTATAGATATCCTATGGATTTATCTATATGTTTTCTTACTTTTGAAACAATAACAAATCACTATATCACCCTTTAAATGAATACTACTGTATCAAAACTTGATGAAATAAAATCTGACGCCTGGAGCGGCGGAAAATCGCCTTTTGCTGTAGAATATGGAAAACTGATGATGTGGTTTTTCCTCTTATCAGATGCTTTTACATTTTCAGCTTTCCTTATTTATTACGGCACTCAGCGTTTTAGTAAATTAACCTGGCCAGATCCGGATGTGGTATTCCAGTCTATTCCAGGTCTTGCAGATCATGGCTTCCCATTGGTATTCGTAGGTATTATGACGTTCATCCTGATCATGAGTTCAGTGACTATGGTTCTCGCTGTAGAGGCTGGACATCGTAATTCTAAAAAGGAAGTGGTTTGGTGGATGATCGCTACGATAATTGGCGGTGCAATGTTTCTTGGATGTCAGGCTTTAGAGTGGTCACACTTACACCATGAAGGTTACTGGTGGGGTAGTTTCCCTGCATCGTATACAGGAGTCGATACGATTGGTGCACTGCAGTTTGCAAATCTGTTCTTTACGATAACAGGTTTTCACGGCTTTCACGTATTTACTGGTGTGATCGTCAATATCATTATAACCCTGATGGTTGTTTCCGGTGTATTCCAGCGGAGCGGTAGCTACCTGATGGTTGAAAAGGTGGGTCTTTACTGGCACTTTGTAGACCTTGTCTGGGTATTCGTATTTACATTCTTCTATTTAGTTTAATATCAGATAAATCATATAAAATGTCTGCAGAACACACACACGACGAGCATGGTACAGAGCATGCGGAACATGAAGGAATGACCAAAAAGAAGATCTGGCAGGTTTTCTTTTACATGCTGGGGATTACGGCTATCGAATTCTTTATCGCACTTTATCTTCTTCCACAAGGCATTATAGGTAAGGGAGTTGGTAACTTCATCTACGTCGTACTCACCCTGGTTAAAGCATTTTACATCGTTGCATATTTTATGCACCTTAAATTTGAGAAATTTGCCCTGAAGACAGGAATAATGGTTTCTCTGGTATTCATTGTTTACTTTATAGTTCTAATGCTTACAGAAGGGTCTTACCAGTACCTTCACATGAATTAATGAGCCAACCCGCCTTTCCGGTAAAAAAGATCCTGGTTCTGCTGATTTTATTTGTAGTGCCCGCCTCTGTTTATTACCTGCTTAAGGCAAAAGGGGAGAACAGGTATTACCCGCTTTCTATTTATGGCCCTAAAGAACCTGCTTCAACGTTTCATACCAGGCGGGGCAAGCAGATCCGTGATACCTTGTATCATGAGATCCGCGATTTCAAACTGTTAAATCAAAACGGAGATTCGGTTTCGTTCCCCGTCGATAGTGCTCAAATAACTGTTGTTAATTTTTTCTTTTCCCGCTGTCCCACATTCTGTTCTAACATGAATAAGGAAATGGCAAGAGTTGCTAAGATCAATAACGGAAACAGGCTCCTGAGGTTTATTTCCATCAGTGTTGACTCTGAGCACGATCAGCCGGAGGTACTTAATGCTTACAGCAAGAAGTACGTTGCTGAAAACAAGAAGTGGGATTTTCTTACAGGCGACAGGCAGCTTATTTACGCTCTTGCAAAGGAAGATTTTTTGGTCGATGCGATTGAGGATACTACCAGGGAGCTGAATTTTATTCATAGTCCGATGATAGTTCTGATTGATTCTAAAAAAAGGATCAGAGGGTATTATGACTCCACCGGAGGTAATGAAAAGATGAACTTACTTACAGATGAGATCCGCGTTTTGATGGCAGAGGAATTGCGGAATGTTAAAGACCGCTGATCATAATAATAAAATATGAACGATAAATTTAGTACAAGGCTTATTGCGGGTGTTTCCATTTTTGTTTTCACCGTTGTGGTAATTCTCCAAAGCAAAGTCTTCAACATTTTTCCTGATAAAAATGCTATCCCTTCATGGGTGTTCTTTCTGCCGGCATTCAATGCCATTGTCAACGGAACCTGCAGTATTCTTTTAATCTTGTCATTATACCTCATTAAGAGAAAGAAAATTGCGGCTCATAAAAAGCTGAACATTCTAACTTTTATCCTGTCCTCTCTGTTTTTGGTGTCCTACATTATATTTCACGCTACAGGCATAAAAACCAGCTATGGCGGTAATGGAGCTATCAGAACGGTCTATTATTTTATCCTGGTAACCCATATAATACTCGCCGCGATAGTATTGCCCCTGGTACTGTTCAGCTTCCGCAGCGGCTTACAGATGCAGGTTGAAAAGCACAGGAAATTAGTCCGCTGGAGCTACCCGATCTGGCTGTATGTAACGGTCACAGGGGTGATCGTTTACCTGATGATAGCGCCGTATTATACTTTTTAAGAAAAAAAGTAGCGTCCGAGCCTAAGTAATACGATATTTTATCAAATAAATTTTGATTATCGGAAAATTGCATTTAATTTGTTACACAGTAATAAACCTGTTACCTCACCAACAAATTAAAAAGCAATTATGAAAAAAACACTACAACATCACTTGAAAATCAAAGCTTGTGTGATGGCTTTAGTCTGCATGCTTTCTATTTATGCAGGAAATCCTGCATTTTCTGCGTTAAAAATTAAATCCGTTACCGAAAGTTCTTCTGTTAGAACCACAGTATTTAACAGAGTGGCCATCTGGCCTATTTCCGGACGGATTACCTCAACCGATGGTGAGCCATTGCCAGGTGTGACGGTATTGGTAAAAGGATCCCGGACTGGAGCCACAACCGATCTTGATGGAAGATACACGATCAATGTTCCTGAAACTGCAGGTACTCTGGTTTTTACCTTTATCGGATTCAACTCTCAGGAAAAAACATTTTCTGGCCCAGCTACAGTAAATGTTGTCATGACTTTAGATTCAAAGTCACTGCAGGAGGTAGTTGTAACGGGGTATAATTCTCAGGCAAAAAGAGATATAACCGGTGCAGTCACAACCGTATCATCAAAGGATTTATTATCTGCTCCAGCTACCAACATAGCCCAGGCTTTGCAAG
>NZ_JBBJNI010000211.1:0-5570 GCF_037719425.1 Daejeonella sp.
AATTGGAAAAAATACCTTTGAACCCAGGATGGTAGTTACTGGTGATGAAGACGCGAATCAAGTAATTATCTTGAGGGGCTTGGAAAATACCGGGGAAGTGGTTGTGAGTGGGGCATATTTGTTATCCAGTGAATTTATACTCAAAAAAGGAATCAACCCTATGGCCGGACATGATATGAGTAAGATGTAAATCACAATGGTGATGGGTGAGGGACCGATAAACAATCCTGGATCAGGATGGTGCGTAAAGAGTGAAAAACTACTCTTAAAGATCCTGAGCTGCAAGAGCTGCAAAGAAAAATCGTTTCAAGTCAGCAAGCGGAAATCGCTTACATGAAAAGGAAGCTGAAAGAAATGGAAAACAGTAAACGATAGCTGGAGTTTTAACACCACCTGTTATAGGAGTATATTTGACCTGATATGAATTTCACCAATAATTTAGACAAACTGGGTACGGCAGGACTTCTGCTCACCGTTTTGCTGTCGCCTTGCTGTTTCCCGATTATCGCTTTTGCCGCAACTGCATTGGGATTGGGCAGCTTTGAAATTTTTGGCGGATGGACGATGTGGATTTTTCAATCTATGGTGCTCATTTCCCTTGCAGGGCTTTATGTATCATACCGCACTCATCGCTGCATGTACCCCTTAATTGTTGCTTTAATAAGCAGCCTGCTGATAGTGTATGGCTATTATGTTGAGGTTAATGATTATTGGATCTACTTTCTTTATGCCGGGGCAGCCGGCCTGCTGGTAGCTACGGTTTGGAATTATCACCGCAGAAAACTTCATTCATGCTGCGATGAGGACGGTGATGCTCCTGAGCTAAGATCTACTATTACCTGTCCGGACTGCGGGAACCAAAAGGAAGAAATTATGCCTACTAACGCCTGCGCTTATTTTTACGAGTGTGAAAAATGCAAAGCAAGGTTAAGGCCATTAAAAGGGGATTGTTGTGTGTATTGTAGTTATGGATCCGTTAAATGTCCGCCCATGCAGGGTTCGGCACCATGTTGCGCTCCCTGATCTGAAATTATGACAGAACTGCACATAAAAAATATGGTATGCAACCGCTGCATCACAGCGGTGAGCAATGAATTTGAGGACCTCGGCCTCCATCCTACCCTGGTTACTATGGGTATTGTACAGCTTGAGGAAGATAGTTTGAGCGCTGACACGAGGAACGAATTGAAAAGTCGGCTTAGTGCTTTAGGGTTTGAATTACTTGATAATAGCAAGAGCAAACTTATCGAACAGATGAAAAATCTAATCATCGAAAAAATACATCATTCAGAAAGTCTGGATGGAAAAGCAAACTGGTCGAAACTGCTCTCTGACAATGTTTTTCACGAATACAACTACCTCAGTGCCTTATTCTCTTCTGTAGAAGGAATTACCCTGGAGCAATATATCATCCGACAAAAAATAGAAAAAGTAAAAGAACTCTTATTCTATGATGAGCTTAGCCTGGGCGCTATCTCTGATAGGCTGGGCTATAGCAGCATTGCTCATCTTTCCGCACAGTTTAAAAAGATAACCGGGCAAACTCCCACTCAATTCAAGAAAACAAGGGATTTGCACAACACCCGAAAACCGCTGGATTCGATCTGAAGTCATTATCACAAAGTAATGTAATTCTTTCCTGGAATTGTGTAAGGGCTTTGCACCATCGATGCCGTAATTTTGTAGTGTAATAATAATGCTTATGCCACCAGCTGCAGAAATCCAGAATACTACTCCAAAAAATATACGGGCAACATTTCCGGTTACCGGTATGACCTGTGCGGCATGTGCCGTCAGTGTTGAATCCATGCTAAAGGCGGCGCCTGGTGTGAGTGATGCTGGGGTAAACTTTGCCAACCAAACTGCCTGGGCTGAGTATAATGAGAAAGAAACAAACCCGGCAGAATTAAAAAAAACGGTTCAGTCCATTGGCTATGATATTCTGATTGACGTCGAAAATCCTTCTCAAGTTCAGGAAGAGCTTCAGCTAAAGGTTTATCAGGAAATTAAACACCGCACGATCTGGGCTTCTATACTTTCATTGCCGGTGGTAGTGATCGGGATGTTCTTTATGGAAATGCCATATGGAGCATGGATCTCCATGGCTCTTACTGCCCCGGTCTTATTTTGGTTTGGGCGCATTTTTTTTATCAATGCCTGGAAGCAGGCAAGGCATGGAAAGGCGAACATGGATACGCTGGTTGCGCTAAGCACCGGGATCGCCTTTTTGTTCAGCGCTTTCAACACAATCTACCCTGAATTCTGGCATCAGCGGGGGCTGCATGCTCATGTATATTATGAAGCAGCTTCGGTGATCATTGCCTTTATTTCCTTGGGGAAGCTGCTGGAGGAGAGAGCGAAGTCGAATACCTCCTCGGCAATTAAAAAGCTGATGGGCCTGCAACCAAAAACAGTGAAAGTAATACTAGGTGATGAGGAGGAGGAGATTCCTATTGCTTCAGTTATTGAGGGAAATATCATCATTACCAGACCCGGAGAAAGAATTCCCGTCGACGGGATAGTTACTTCAGGCTCTTCCTATGTGGACGAGAGTATGATAACCGGGGAACCTGTTCCTGTGATGAAGGAAAATGGAGCTAAAGTATTTGCAGGAACCATTAACCAGAAAGGCAGCTTCCAGTTTAAAGCGGAAAAAGTAGGCAGTGATACGCTGCTCGCTCATATTATCAAGATGGTACAGGAAGCACAAGGCAGTAAAGCGCCGGTGCAAAAGCTGGTTGATAAGATCTCAGGTATATTTGTGCCCGTAGTTATAGGTATCTCCATACTTACATTCATAACCTGGATGCTGTTTGGCGGAGAGAATGCGTTTACACACGCTCTTCTAACTTCGGTTACGGTACTTGTGATAGCCTGCCCGTGTGCTTTAGGCCTCGCAACTCCAACGGCAATAATGGTCGGTATAGGAAAGGGAGCAGAAAATAACATCCTGATAAAGGATGCGGAAAGCCTGGAACTAGGTCATAAAGTAAATGCAATCATCCTCGATAAAACAGGCACTATAACAGAAGGAAAACCTGTAGTAAATGGCATAGACTGGAACATCAACTCTCCTGTAAGTAATCAGTTAAAAGAGCTCCTTTACAGTCTTGAAATAAAATCAGAACATCCATTGGCAGAAGCAGTAATAAATGAACTAAAGGAGACGGGGGTTTCCGGAACTGAACTGGCATCTTTCGAAAGCATAACAGCACGTGGTGTTAAAGGCGTTTTTAATGGGCGGTCCTATTATGTTGGCAACCGCCAATTACTCTCCGAAAACAATATTCAAATAGCAGAAAATCTGGTCCAAAAGGCTCTTAAGTATCAGCAGAAGGCCAACACTGTGGTATACTATGCCGATCAGGAAATGGTTTTGGCCGTAATTGCTATAGCCGATAAAGTAAAGGAAACATCAGCCAGAGCTGTTAAAGTTCTGCAAGATATGGGCATTGAAGTTTATATGCTTACAGGAGATAATGAGCAAACGGCTAAAGCTGTCGCCCAGGAAGTAGGTATTCAGCATTTCAAAGCGGAAGTCCTGCCATCAGATAAAGCCGATTTTATAAAAGAGCTTCAGTCCCAGGGCAAGATAGTAGCTATGGTTGGTGATGGAATAAACGATTCCCATGCTTTGGCTCAAGCCGATGTGAGTATTGCGATGGGTAAAGGATCTGACATAGCTATGGACGTTGCTAAAATGACATTGATCACCTCCGATCTGCTTGCAATACCTAAAGCACTCAAATTGTCAAAAAGAACGGTACAAACGGTCCACCAGAATTTGTTCTGGGCGTTTATCTATAACGTAATCGGGATACCTCTGGCCGCCGGGGTTTTGTATGCTTACAATGGTTTCCTGCTCGATCCTATGATTGCTGGCGCGGCTATGGCTCTAAGCTCCGTATCCGTGGTAACCAATAGCTTACGGTTAAAAGCCGCAAACCTGGAATAACTTTAATAATTAATCTCAATATAAATTCAAAAACAATGAACACAATTAAATTTAAAACCAATATCAAATGTACAGGCTGCCTTGCTGCAGTAACGCCGAACTTAAATAAAGCAGCAGGTGAGACTGCCTGGCAGGTCGACCTGAACGATGTGGACAGAATATTAACCGTCGAAACCGACCGCGCAGAAAGTGAGATCATTGCTGCTGTTAAAGAAGCAGGATTTGAGGCGGAAACGGTTTAAGGCTCTTAAGGTCGCTCACTGCATTCAGGCATGACACTGAGGGTACACGTATGTCATCCCTGCCTACCGGACAGGCAGGCCGAACCCGCTTTGCGCGGGGAGGGAACTTCATTTAATTAACAGAAGGTCCCTCGCTGCGGGATGACATACCGGGCTTCCACCAGCACTTTGCTATCGAAAAGAAAATGATACATACTTTTAATCGTTAATGTGCAGTATCTTTATTGGCTTTAACCTATCGAATATGTTCAGAAATACATTGTTGCTTTTCCTTTTGATTGCCTCGCTTAAAGTTAACGCTGCCGACATCCCCGGACAACAGCCCAATGCTGCCATTGATACCCGGGGAATTGTGAGGATTGCTTACGGTTCTGGCGAAAAGATCTTTTGCATCACATCTGCCGATAACGGCTCAAACTTTTCGAAACCTGTTCTTGTGGGGGAAGTAAAAGGCATGCACTTAGGCCATACCCGCGGCCCGCAAATAGCTTCGTCAAAAGGATACAGTTTAATTACTACTATGGACAAAAGCGGAAACATTCACTCCTATAAACTGAATCACGCGGGTAAATCCTGGAGTAAAACAGGCAATACAAATGACAAGGTAGGGTCTGCCCCCGAGGGCCTGATGGCAATTACCGCCGATAAAGAAGATAATTTTTATGCCGTCTGGCTCGACCTGGGGACGGGAAAGAAAAACAACATCCACTTTTCCTCATTAAACGGAAAGGCTGCAAGTTGGTCAAAGAACCTGATGGTTTACAAGTCGCCAGACGAGCATGTTTGCGAATGCTGCCGACCAAATATTTCTTACCGGAACAATAAGCTCGTGATTGGATTCCGCAACTGGCTTATCGGTTCGCGGGATATTTACTACACTGTTTCAGCAGATAAAGGGAAGACTTTTTCAAACGCGAAGAAATCAGGTACAGGAACCTGGCGGCTTAACGCTTGTCCTATGGACGGCGGTGGCCTCTCGATTAACGAAAAAGGGATAACCTCCACAGCCTGGAGAAGAAACAGCGATGTAATTTACTGGTCAGAAAATCAGCTGGAACAACGGCTTGGAACCGGGAAAGATGTCAGCATGATTGAAAGCAAAGGCCGGACCCTCGTTGCCTGGCAGGAAAATAATCATATAAAGGTGATGGATTTGAGCAAAAAATCAGTCGCTGAAATCGGAAGCGGCATTTCCCCACGGGTATACCTCACAAATAGCGGAAAGGCCCTTTGTGTTTGGGAGGAAAACAAAGTTGTTAGGTATAAGGTGATTTAGGACGCCGGAGCATTATCCACCCCCTTTTCTTAGTCAATGTATGGGTTATTAAATGGCGCTGGGTGGCTTGTAGGCTATGTGTACGCTAGTGCTCCCC
>NZ_JBBJNI010000057.1:0-23473 GCF_037719425.1 Daejeonella sp.
TATAACCAAATCAGGAATTATTCAATAACCTGTATAGCTATTTCAGGACGAGACATTGAACTCAGCGATCAAATGAGTCTAAAAGGGGTTTTCTTTGTACCTCCTTCGTCTCTTCTTCGTCTCCAACCCCATTTTAAGCAGCGCCAGGGCAATAATAGACGAAGGAGGTACGAACAAGACCACTAGAAGGTGGTTCGGAAGCAAAAGTGATCCCGGCGATCTTTTGAAACCGGAACGATAAGTTTACTTTAAAAAATGATTTCTTATCTTGAATATATCAGGGGTATAGTAATAGGTCCGCCCTCCTTTTTGCACATAGGTAAAAGCATTTTCTTTTCGGAGCCGGTATAGAGTCGCCCGGCTGATCTTTAAAATTTCCTGAATTTTCAATCCATCCTCCCATTGGGAGATATTGGATTCTGGGTTTTGATTTTTAGACATAAGAAGTGTGATTATGGTTTGCTGATTCCGCTCCATTTTTTCAAGGATCTCTATGATTCGTTGGTCTTCCACTGCGGATATTCAATATCCAAAAGTGCAAAGCAGAGAGGAAAAACATTAGTCAAATGGTGACTAAATGAGTCGTTTTTTGACTAAATCAGTCAAATGGTGACTGGATTATGCAAATTGCGACTGGATTATGCAAATTGCGACTGGGATGGGATTGAGGGGTGCGGTGTGAGGAGGTCCTCGCTTTCGCGAGGATTACAACTATTGGTTGGAGGCAATTGAAGTCAATCGTAACTATACAACTTTTAAGTGCCCGGCTATATCATGGAAATACTTTCCTGACCAGATGTCCAACACCTTCTGATCCGGAATAAAGCGGCGGATGTCAGCTTTTACCCTGTCCATCTCAACAGCGTCAATCCTCGTGCTTAACAATTTGCGGAACTCCCCTTCTGTAATGGTCCTTTTTTTCCAGTCCCCGCTATCTTGTGCCCTTAGCGCGAAGTGATTTAAGTTTAATGGTACATCTTTCTTTATATACCATTCCATGTCGTACCAGTCGCGGCCTTTTACATTTGTTCCCCATTTGCGAAAAAGGAGCGCATGCATTTTACCGGCGAACAGATCTGAAATTGTAAAACACTTAACATAGAATGAAAAAGGCTTCAGGAGCAAGCGCTCTTCTGTTTCAAAGCCCAGGGGTGGCTCTCTGTCTACTTCAAGCTTGATCAGGATGTTAGCCTTTTGGTCGAGCCCGCTTTGGGGAATTATATCTTTCAGCACCAGTTCCTTCCAGATAGTCTCTGACTTTAAAAATGCTGATTCTATATTTCCCTGATTCGTCTTTTGCTTTTCCCTGACGGATACCTGCATTCCTAACGACTCAAATTCAGCAATCACGGCATCGAGATACTTATTCAGCGAGAAATCGGGATTTACTTCAAGAAGAGAAAAATCGAGGTCTTCCGAAAAGCGGTCAAGGCCATAAAATATACGCAAAGCTGTTCCTCCATAAAAAGCCGCTTTTTCAAAGAATCCGGAACGATACAGGCCTGCCAGGGCGATCTCCTGCATGATCTCCCGGAGCGCCTGAGTCGCCTCATCCCTATTACCCGGTTTGTACGTATCCAGCCACTCTTTTATCATAATGCTTTTATTGTCTTTATGATCATAGTTAAGCTCGCACTTTTAGATGCATCCTGTACCCATTGGGCCATATTCTGCAAATCACATTCCCTCAAGCGATCTTCATTTATTCGCAGATCCTCCAATAACCAGGTTAATGCTTGCTTTTGACTCCTTAATATCAACCCGGACGTTGTGATTATCTTATCGAATAGCGCCTTTTCCGGCGTAGCTATCATTGCGTATTGGTCATCGATTAACTGAATCTGCTTAATCCCGAAAGCATAATAGGGTAATGACAAATGGGTATAGGTGAAAACTCCCAAGGGGGTTGTAAATTTTCTGCTTGCTTTGGTGGTCATCGATGCCACTTCGTAGACCCGTTCCGGGATCCAGCCGTGGTAAGAAAGTGCTGTATCTATTGAAACATAACTTGGTCCCAATATATGATTCGCTAATAAAAATGGTTCTGGTTTAGCCGTCTTGATTGCCGGCCCAGCAACATATAAGCCTTTCTTAACTGACTCAAGTGCGCCCTCTGAAAGTAAAGCATGCACTTTGTCATTAGGTCTTTTGTAATCCTTTAATAAGGAAACAATAACCTGATGAGTCAAGGGCTGGGAGGCATATGAACGGATGGCCTGATACAAATCCATATACAAATGTATAAATTTAATAAGATAATCGAAGATATTTCGATTATCTTATGTTAAAATAACATGGTAACTTTAATTTCTCACCCGGAGATAAATCTGAGGAAGCTTCTGATCTTGTTTACTAAAGGCTTCTCCGTATAATACATAAAAGCCACCGCTAATCCTTCAAAACCGATTACCGCAGCTATTTTGGAAGGCGTAGCTGTTATACGCGCGCCGTCACAAAACCCCCTTGCCATGTCAAAGAATGCGACTGCCAGGAGAACACGGTAGGCGATTATGGCTGCTTTGCCCAGGGAAGGACGGAATATGATGAGTGTCTTTGAGTAGTCCCAGCCGGGGGGAAGAAGTTCGAGTGCCGGAACCTCGAGGAACTTTGCAGCACGGTCTACATAGATTTTTGCTGGTACGCACTCGCTGCGTTCCATACGGGAATATTTTGTCTGCGTGATATCCATTTTTAACGCCATTGCTTCCTGGCTAATACCTTTTTGCACGCGGATCTGCCGGAGATTCTCTCCGAAATTGAAATTTTCCATAAATAGTATTTGTTAATAAGCTGTAGAAGAAATTAATGATCGATATTATCAACCAGATATTCGGGGTTGATAATATACCTTGCCATGGGAGCGCCTCCATTTAGGTAATGGACGATCTCCGGAGAATCGAGCGACAGTACGTTAAGGTTAAAATCAAGCCGACTGCCCGGAATAAGCTCTATTGTTGCCTGAAGATTGTCATCACTGTCCCGGGGAACGAACTCAACAGAGGTATAGCCCTGATTTTTTAACGTCAGTATTATATCCTGATTCACTTCTGTATACGATTTAAGCATTTTGATGATTCTAAATTTAAGATAGTTTAAGGGATTGTATCGGTTAAGTCCCATGTTCCGTAGCACTTGCGGCAATCCGCTTGTGTCTCAGTAAAACCTGGCGTAGATGGTTTAATGTCGTCTTTTTGGCAGGCTGCCATGACGGCTATAATCAATGCAGCAAATGATATAAATTTTTTCATTTTGACTTTTAGAGGGTTATTAAAAAGGAGAAGCTTCAGATCGAAACTTCTCCTGGTATGATTATCAGCGAGGGGTAATAAAGGTTACTGTGGTGGTAATAATGACAGTTGGATCACTAACCGGTCCTTTATGCTTACGAATCTGTCCGTAAGTAAAACAGTTTTGCTTTTTCAAAAGGGTATTTGTTACTTTTAGTGTTTTCATAGTTTCTTTTTTTAATTAAAGTATCGCTCTCTCGAATTCTTAAAGAACTTTTTACATCAACGCCATTGTTTTGCGTGATAAAACGAGTACTATGCGTGATTTAATTTTTAACCTTACTCGGAAAAATAACCCGCCAGTCTACTACCACATTCTGTTTTGGGGCTTATTTATGGTCTACGAGATAACCTTGGCGGCGGCCATAAGGGAAAGATTTAATCACTTTGCAGATTACTCACTGCATTACCTTTTGAACATTTTCCTGTTTTATTTTCATTGCTTTTTTGTAATTGGAAAACGACAGTATTATAGCATTGCGGATTACCGATATGTTGCTGGTTTATTGGCTTTAGAACTTATCTGCTATTATTTGGGCACGGTGTCAATAAATAAAGTTCTTACGTCGGCGGGTATAAGTGTTAGTGTGCCAGATACCTCTTCTAAATTATTTCACCTTTCACTCCTATATCGTTGTCTTTATATTATTGGCCTAAGCACCGGATTTCGCATTGCGTTAAATCTGCTTGACAGTAGAGATCGAATTCACAAATTCATTACCCAAAACCTTATAGCCGAAAAAGAGAAGGCGACTTTGCGCACAGAACTACTAAGTGCGGAACTTTCTTTCCTCCGATCCCAGATAAACCCACATTTTTTACTCAACTCTTTAAACTCTGTTTATAACCGCATCCGGAAGAATGATCCGAATAGTGCCGAATATGTAATGGCACTTGCCGACCTCATGCAGTATGCCCTTCAGCCCCCGACTGCAACTGATGAGGTTCCTATAGAATCTGAACTGGATCACATATCCAATTACCTGAAACTACAGCGAATGCGTTATTCAGCAGAAATGGAAGTGAAAATTTCTAACGATGAACCCGATTTAAAAATAGCTCCGCTGCTGCTCATTACCCTGATAGAAAATGTTTTTCAGCATGGTGAACTAAATAATCCTAAGTCAGCGCCAAAAATAGAGATCATGATATCCCTGGGTGAGCTGATGTTACAGACCCGAAACCAGATCCGGTCTGATCACCGGCCCGGAAATGGTGTCGGTTTGCCTAACACCCAAAAGCGGCTGGAACTCCAGTACAAGGACCGGTATTCGCTCAATTACGGTGCGGAAAAAAATATATTTAATGTTAAACTTACAATACAGCTCAGATAGTATGTCAGATTATAATTGTTATATCGTAGATGACGAAGCCGATTCTATTGAAATTCTACAGGATTATATTAATCAAACCCCAAATCTCAGGCTAAGCTATTCCACCACCAATCCAAGAGATATCTTTTCTGTGATCACGGCGAAGGGTGATCCTAAAATCACCTTCCTTGATATTGAGATGCCGGGCATTACAGGCCTTGAACTGGCTGGCCTGATCAATTCACATACCGCTATAATATTTATCACTTCCCACACGGAACATGCTGTTGAAGCATTCGAAAAGGATGCCTATGACTACCTTGTTAAGCCTGTTTCATATTCACGATTTTTAAAGGCGATTATTAAGGTGCAGGACCGGATCCAGAGCAAACTTCAGAACAAACCGGAGGAGGACAATTCTTTTTTCATCCGCGGGAGCAAGCAGGGAGAGCTTATCAAAATTCATTTCGATGAAATTCTTTATATCGAGTCACTGCAGAATTATGTAAAAGTTTTTACAGAAAAGAATTCCTATATCACTTATCTGACCCTCAAGGAGTTCGAATTCAAACTGAATCGAACTAATTTCATAAGGGTTCATAAAAGCTATGTTGTAAATATCGACCGGATTCAACGGCATTTCGACAATCATTTATATATGAAGAATGATTTTGCAATACCCATCGGGTCGACTTACCGTTCAGAGCTGATGATCAGGCTGAAGAACAGGATTTTTACCACGGATCGGAGGAAGGAGTGATGGGAATGATTTGCGAGGTTAAAATTGCACATCGCAGCTGAAAATCCGTAATACAATTTTGCAGACGTAACGTTCTGGTCGACACCTGCGGCTGCGGCCGCGTGTCATTGAGAAGATCCTCGCCTTCGAGGATGACAGCGATTAGCGGAGTATTTGGGGGGGGGGATGATGAAGGCGGCATCCGCCCGCCTTCATCATCCCCCCAGTCTCCAAAAACGCGCCTGTCATCCCCACGCAAGTGGGGACCTTCTGCAGACGCGGCGCAGCTCGCGTCCTATATGCATTTACAATTCCCGGGTTCAAAAAAGTCCAGCGCAGCTGAAAATGAGTTATACAATTTTGCAGACTTAAAGTCCTGGTCGACACCTGCGGCTGCGGCCGCGTGTCATTGAGAAGATCCTCGCCTGCGCGAGGATGATAGCAGGGTTTTTGGGGGATGATGAAGGCGGCATCCGCCCGCCTTCATCATCCCCCCAGTCTCCAAAAACGCGCCTGTCATCCCCACGCAAGCCTGCCTGGCCGGCAGGCAGGTGGGGACCTAAATTTACCCATCGACCTTCCAATTTTACCCACGAAATACCACGTCTTCATTTCCTTTTCACGCTGACCATACAGAAAATGCCTGTTCAAATGCATGTGATTAAGATCTGTGACCAGCTGCAACTTCTCATTTGGTTTAAGAGGTCGTAATTTTATCTCAAGCAGGTTCAGATAATTGACTTCAAGTATTCCCCTTTCCTTATTCCGCTCCAAAAATTGGCTTAAATCCTTGCGCTGGGCGCGGAATTCCAGATCAAATTCTAGTTTTTCGCTTTTCGTCAAATGACTGGTGAGACGCTGAGTGAGTACTTCTACTTCCGCCAAATCAAAATTCATTGTTTTACACACTATCAGAATATGCCTTATTCCTGAAAATAGCTTTTCCTGATCCTTATCGCCGATTTGATCTGCTTTTGCAAGTTCCGACAGCACTATTTCACTGCTTATCTTAAATAATTCCTCAGCCGCCTGAATGCCGATCCGGGCATATCTTTCTGTTTCTTTGAAATAGGTCGACAATTCAAGTTTTTTCAGATTGGACAGCTGCCTGATTTCACCTTCCAGCTTTCTGTAAGATTTCAGCAGATAGCTTTCTCTGCCCTTTGTTTGCTTCAGGCGAAGTCGTAAATGAAAATCGTCGTCGTAGTAACTGATAAAGAACCAGGAAGTGATGTTTCCTTTACGTATGTTTTCAGATATAAAAGGCCTGATGTAATTAAGCAGCAGATCAGAATAACCTGCCGGGTGAAGGTATATCTTCAAATAAAGCCATTCGTCAAATGGCAGAAGCTTTTTCTTATGATCACGCGTATGTTCTTCGACGAAAAAAGACTCGATACCTGATACATAAGATCCTTCCCTATTGGTCAGGAAAGCTATACATTCGTGAGTATAACAATTCCCTTTCTCATCTTTGACTAAAGATTCCTGGCTTTTGAAATATTCCCTGAAAACAATCACCCCGGTTGCCGGGATTGTATTAAACAACAAACAAATATCCTGTTCGGAAGTCCGGTTTATGTGAAGGAGGTGATCATGCACCTCATAGTAGAATTCTTCCGGCAAGTTTAGCGTATTCGCCAAATCCAGGAATACAACTGATCGACTTGCCTGATCCAGCTTCTTTAATCCTGCCAACTCCTTTGCCTGCAGGTGCCATGAAGCGGCTTCGAGTATAAGGTCTTTGTAGGTTACTCTTGGATAGGCAGACATTCCGGGGAAGAGGCTCTGCATGCTGAAGTTCAGATTTGCATGAACTCCCTCCTGCAGGAGATCACACAAAAATCTGAATACCGGAAGAGGACTTTTTTGATAATTATATGCGCTGCTGAACCGGGGAATGATCCGCTTATTTAATCTGCCAGATCGTAATACAAGAGTGTTATCTCTAAGCGAAACATATAAGTCGTTAAGACCGATAACAAAATCATCCGGCACTTCCGGGGGTTCAAAAAAAGGGATCTGGTAATCATATACAATCGCTTTCCTTTTCACGCTGGCGACATCGGGATTATCAATGTGCGAGATCTCCGCAAACAGGACATCCGGGTTACGTTCCATCTCTATGGCCCCCAGCTCTTTCGCAAGCTGTCGGATCTGAGGATCCAGTACGGTAAAACGCCCGATCATGTTAAGAGTGCTTACACCACCGGCAGCCTTGAGATGTAATTTATCATCGCATACAGAGAACAACATAGACATCCCCGGATGGTATGGTTTCTGAGGGGAAGCAAGTTCGCTGAGATCCTCATCATGAATTTTCAGTTCAGGAACTCCGTTTCCTGTTCTCATGATCCATTTACGAAGCAGCAGTTCATGCACCCGCGACCATGGGAAATTGTCCCTTGTCTGACTATTTTGTGTGGAGGATACGGAAGTGGTACTCAGGCCATCATAATCGATGCCGAGTTCCGGATCGAGCGCCTGTAAAAGCGGAACTTCACGTCTATCGAAGAGCTTTTCAAAACGACTTTTAAACTCCTTTAATGCATCAGGCTCCTGAGTATTGCTGAGCTTATCCAGACAAGCTATTCCCTGCCGCAGTTGTTGTTCTGTGCCGGGCGGCAATGAGCCAGCAACCGAAAAGCTGCAAAAGGAGTCGTAAGATGAACCGGGACCAATCTTATGCTCTTTAACCAAAGGTCCTGGAAAACTCCGTTTGACAGGTCGATGGGGAATAATGATCTGCAATTCGAGCAGGTCCTGTATAAAGTCATTTTCATCTTCCTCGATCCCATTGGTCCTGATTATCTGCACAAGATCTTCCCGGCTGATGGTTTGCCCAACGGACCGCAGCTCTTGTATCAGATCAGAACCATAGATCTCAGAGATTACAAAAGTGCTTTCACTGCCGTTCTGACCTTTGGCCAGGAGCCTGAAATCACTTCCATAAGGATATAAAAATGGGTTTACACGATAGTGCGGCTCTCCTGAAACGTTAGTATCACCTCGCTCCTTTTCAATTACCCTGATCTGAAATGATGCCTTATTTATATCAAGTCCGGGATTATTGGCTTCCAGAAATGGGCAGACAGCCAATCCTGCAAATCCACCGAAGGGCGTGGGCCTGTAGCAAATCCGCTTATGATATTTCATCAGGGAATACTTCATTTTTTGACTACAGCCGCTCAATTGAAAATCATGCCTGCTTAACTCACGGAACAAAACATCGCTGGCCAGATACAGTGCATCGCGAAACACCTGGTCCCCGAGCATTTCATCGAGGCAGGCGTTCGCTTTAACAACAGGAAAACGGGGTACCCGGAGGATCATCCGCGAATTAATATCATAGTTCATCATAGGTATCCGAAAATACCCCGCCCTTTTCCTTGTGGCTTACGGTTGCTCTGCTTTTAATTCACGTTCATCACGCGGAACCCGATGTTGGTGTAAAAGATTATTTACACGTGAAAATATCAGTGAAATTGAATGAGAGATAAGAGCCAAACCCGATCAAATTACTATGAACTCCTATCATTCCCACCAGCAAAATCTGCTCAGGATGCTGAACATGCTTGAGAAAGGGAGATTCATTTCCCGCCGGCAAGCTGCACTACAATTCGGCTGCAGTGAAGATTCTATTACCAACTGGATAAATGAATTGAGAGAAGAGGGACACGATATTCATTATTCGCGCTCCCTGCAGAAATATGTTCTGTGTAAAAAAAATAACCCAGAAAAGTAAAGCTGAAAGTTTTTCCTTTTTAGTCTTTTTTCTTTATGTCATCAAATGCCGCCTGTATGAAGAAGTCGTCAACTATTTTAATTTCATCAATTGCGCTGGTCATCTTGTGGACTTATGCCGCCACCAGCAAACTTGCTGATTTTAGGAATTTCAAGACGCAGATGCGTAAACAGGTGTTTTCAGATGAGATTGCTGATATCCTGGTGTATCTGGTTCCTATAACTGAAATTGTAGTTGCCCTGCTTCTGTGCCTTTCTTTGACACGATTCTATGGATTTGTTTTTTCGGCAATCTTACTACTAAGCTTTAGTATTTACATCGCGCTAATATTAGCAGGATTATCTGGGAAAGTCCCCTGCTCATGCGGCGGAGTCTTGTCGCAGCTTGGCTGGGGCGAGCATCTGGCATTTAATCTATGCTTCCTAGCATTAGCGCTCTCAGGAATATTTCTTTCACAGAAGAAAGGAGGTTTGATGACAAAGTGAAACCCAAATTGCTTGACGTGCCCCAGGGGAACTTAAAGCCTAGAGTGATTAAATAAATTTTAACTAAAGTTTTTCGCTTGTTTTTTGATCTATAAAAGCACCCATTAATTATGAAAAATTCAAAAATTAATTTCGGACTTATTGTTATGTCATTGGTCTCATTTGTTGCGTTTGCATTCACAGCACCTGAAGCAAAACAGAATGCCTTATCAGGCGTACAATGGTTCTCTTATGAAGGCGGCGATCCTACCCTACCAGCTAGTTACAGTGAACTAACAAGTGCACCTGACTGTAACGGTACTGCTGATCTCTGTGCCATACAGGCAGAGGAAGATGGTGACAGCGGAATTCCGACACAAGCCGGTGTGAATAGTCCTGTCCAGACCAGAAAGGAACTTTAATATTCGAAAATGTAAGGCCCTTTACAGGTGCCTTACATTTTTTTACTCAATTCTGTTCTATCCCGCTAAATTCAATCACTTTTAATGGAATGGGAAAAATATAGTACTTGTCAGCAGGCAGGGAAAAGCTTACTCCCTTGCTGACTTTAATTATGTCGGTGCGATACCGCGGATCAGATTTCAACCTATTTATATCTCCCCAGCGAAGGTTCCTGAACAACAATTCCTTTCTCCTCTCCGCTAAGACCAAATCTAGTGCTTCCTGATCAGTGGCAGGGGTAAAACTCACAAAGCCAGGCTGTTTGTATCTTTTAGATGCAAGTTTATTCAGCAGATCCATCGCTTTTGCACGATTGCCAATCCTTGCCGCACACTCTGCTCCTATCAGATATAGCTCATCACTGGCAATGCCGCCGAAGTTAGTAGCTGAACCAACGTAACTTCCCCGGAATTGGATATCGCCCGGGCCATTTCGCCTAAAGAATATAGACCTCCTAAGGTCATCTGACCGATATGTGTTATACAAATTTTCGTCGGCACAGGCATAAGGATAAGTAATTGCCCGATCCTGGGTTAGTGAAGCATGAAATATAACCTCAGCATTATAGCGCACTAATGGATAAGTTGTAGCGGCATTGAGTGTGTTGTAATCAATCAGGGTTGGGGATAATGCCACTGCCTTCTCAGCGTTTTCGAGTGATAGATTGTAATTGCTCATGCTTAGATGAGCACGCGCCAGCAGAGCATAGCCTGCAGCCCTGGATGGCTCCGTTTTAAATTTCAAAGTTTCAGGCAGCAGGTTCACAGCATCATTCAGATCGCTAATTATCTTTTCATAACAAAGCTTTACATTTGTCCTTTTGGAAAGCTCGTTAATATCAGAGTTTAGTTTCAGAACTATTCCGGGGTCTTGCGAAGAGCTGGAAGAATTATATGGTTTGGCAAATTCCTGAAGCAGAGTATAAAAAGAAAAGGATCTGAAGAATAGTGCTGAACCTTTCACTACATTCCATAACTGCTGTTCAGATGGGCCAGGCTTGATCTTTTCCGCGCCTTCCAAAACCAGGTTAGCGTTAATGACTACCGCATAAGGAAGAGCCCAATCATTCCGGGCCTTATCATTAAATACATCCCGCTGCCATAAATAAGAATTCACAGATGATACAGAAACCTGCTGAATAGCATCAAACTGCGAATCCCTTATAAATATATTGTCAGAAGCAGCTTCGCCCATGCCGGGCACCTGCTGGTTAAGGGTATTGGTGTCATCCAGCATGAGCTTTAAATTGTTTAAATTATCAGAAGGCTCTGAGAGCTTTTTATCAGGCTTTATTTCCAGATACTTTTCACAAGAGAAGCTCAGGCAGCTCATCAGCAATATCAGATAGTATTTAGTTTTCATCTTGTTTATTTTTTGTTTTTTAATGGTGATGAAGCCCGCGCGTACCGTTCGGGCGGGCTATCATGATTTAATAATCATACCCCTGCGGGTTTTGGCAAAATCATGATGGTTTCATAATTAATATTTTGAATTAGTTTCACTGAATTTAAGATCTATAGACTAGTACGGAGGCCGAATGATACGGTGTGAGACGGCACCAGCGAAGAACCAGGATAATCCGGATCGAGGCCCTTTCGATTTGATCGCCAGATAAAGCCGGCGTTTCGAAGATTAGCGAATAACATCATACCATTCAAAGGAGCTTTCATGCGCTCTCCCTGAAACTGGTAAGACAAGTTCAGGTCCTGGAGTCTGATATGATCGCCCTTCTCTATAAGAATTGCAGAATTAGTATAAAAATTATCTCTGACTGAAACCGCAGGATAAATCCTGGAAGGGACACTTGTACTTTGTTCATCACCCTGCTTTTGCCATCTCAGGGTATAATCAGCATGGCCAGCTCCCCTATTATTTAATTGGGTATACTTAATAGATGGCCGGCGAAAATAGTAACCGAATTTATAGGTAAGGTTGAGATAGGCAGAAAACCCCTTATAGGATACTGTATTTCCAACTGAACCGAAAACTGGCGGCAGGGCGGCTCCATGAAACACCAGTTGATCTATTTTTGTCGACGAAGTTATAGCCTGGTAATTGGATACAGGCTGGCCGTTCACAAATCCCATCGGATCACCATTAACAGGATTCAATCCCGCCCAGGGATAGCTGAATACACTATAAACAGGCTTACCCTTAACCGGAACAATACTCAAGCCGCCATTCACATAGGGTTCTGCTGTCAGTGTACCTTCATTGTGATATGATTTTAACTTATTTGAATTGTAGCTAAATAAGAAAGTTGAATTCCACCGGACCTTACGGTCAATGTTCAAAGAGTTTAGCTGCAGATCGGCTCCCCGGGTAACCATATCCGCCACATTGCGGCGAATAGTACCGCTTACCAAACCTACTGTTGGATCAATCGGTTGATCACCGATGAGGTTTCGGCCATTTTTGATGTAGTATTCAACACTTCCGGTGATCCGACTATTCTTTATACCGAAATCGAGCCCCGCATTAAAAACGCCCACTTTTTCCCAGCTGAGTTCTGGATTTGGGTAAGAACGGATCTGGCCATATGGAGCGTTGTTATAATTTCCGTTTAACTGGTAAATCGTTGCCACCGCCGAAAGATTCCGGTCGAGGTTACCATTATATCCATAAGTCAGACGCAGCTTCAGCTGATCAAGTGCATTTATTCGGAAGAATTCTTCATTGTGGATATTCCAGGCCAACCCTGCAGACCATAAAGGCACCCCTCGTTGATTACTTTTCACACCGAATAAGTTGGATGCATCCTTACGGGAGCTACCAGAAATAATATACCTGTTATCAAAGGTGTAAGCGGCATTTATAAATAACCCTGTATAACGGTTGACCTGGTCCGTGAACTCGTTTTCCCTGGGAATAGCCTGATAACTGGAAGGATTCTGGTACATCGGGAACTGATCAATAAGATTTACCGGAATGGATGTCAAACCGTCCTCAGAATAACCATAGGTGAGATACCCATTTCCTTTTACCCCGATATCCCGGATTTCCGCACCGCCAAGAAGATCTAACTGATGCTTGCCCCATGCTTTTCGATATTCCACCTGCCCTCTTCCGGTTTGGCTGGACATCACCGTAGAATTGAGATTAAGAATATCACCCCTTGGCACTTCAAACTTTAAAGCTCCAGCAGGATTAGTTTGTGTAAAACGGTTAATGAAGTCCCTGGTGAAATAACTGCCTACCCCTCTCCAGTTTCGGTAGGACGTGCTGCTATTTTCAAACTGATATTGAAGCTTGGCTACCAGGCCAGGTATGATCTGGTAATCTGCACCCATATTCATTATCAGCGCTTTTTGGTCGATCCGGTATTCCTGGGATCTATAGTCTTCCAGAGGTTTATATTGCCAATTGAGCAATCCTTTATCTTCGATATTGCTTACGTAAGATGCACGATAATCTTTGGTCAGGATTACAGGGTTCCCCTGATCGTCAGCCAGGCGCGCATAAGGAAATAAGGACATGCTTTGACCCGGAACAATATCACCCAAGCCTGGCTTTCCTGTTATGTCTTTACCACTGCTATAAGAAATATTAGGCCTGAGTTTTATTTTCTTCCCGATTGAAATGACCTCATCCGCACGAAGCGTAAGCCGGTCATACTGCCCCGAGGTAAAACCTAAGGTCTTGTCAAAACCAGCAGAAACATAATACGTATTCCATTCAGAACCACCCTGAACATTGACAGCATACTGCTGATTATAGCTGTTCTTATAGATGTGTTTGTCAAAGTCATTAAGAACATTCATTCCGGCAAGACTTGCTAGTTGAGCATCAGCGTCGGCAACAGATAGTTTGCCATCGCGACGGGCAATAAATAATTCGACCGCGGGACTCAATGCCGGCCTTGCCGGATCTTTTTCCATCGCTGTATAATAGCCTTTATCAAACAGGAATCTTTCGTTATCAATAAAGTCTGCGGAACTAATATTTCTGTTATAATCCAGGCGCGGTTGATTCGCGATACTAAATGTAGAATTGAACCCAACTTCCGGCTTTCTATTTGCCCGGCCTTTCTTAGTGGTAATGACAATTACCCCATTAGCCGCGCGCACTCCCCATATCGAAGCTGCAGCAGCGTCTTTCAGGATACTGATACTTTCCACATCGTTAGGATTAATATCTTTGATGTTTCCTTCATAGGGGAAGTTATTCAGAACGACCAGGGGAGCTTGCGTTGCAAAAATTGTACTCAGGCCCCTGACACTGATCTTCGGTTCCTTTTGATTCCTTTCATCAAATAAAACACTGTTTGTCACGCCCTTTAAGCGGCCTAGGATGTCTGTTGTATTAGATCTGTTAATGGTATTTTTATCAATGAATACAAAGGATCCGGTACTTCGTTCGGCGGGTACCTGATAATAGCCCGTGCTTACACTCACCTCTTCCAGCTGGCGGGCGGCTGGGACAAGGGTAAGTACAAGAATTTCGGATTGGGGTAAGGAAATAGCCAGTGCGAGTGGCTTATAACCTACAAAGGTTATGTATAGTGAATCTATTGTGTACGGAGACCGTAAGCTGAAATTGCCGTTGGTGTCTGAGCTAGTATGGAGTCGGGCCCTTTTCAGCGTGACAGAAGCGCCGGCCAGAGCCTGACCTGCTGGGGTAAGTATGCGGCCATTTACAGCCTCCTGTCCAAAGCAAAACAGGGTGCAGATCATTAAGATCGTTAGTATAGCTAATATCTTCATTTTAGTTTTTGTTTGTAAGTTGAGTGGGTTTAACACTTCGCGCGTCGGTAGATTTAAAGACAAGAATATCCATCGGTCGTTCAGCCCGCTCGATCTTTAGTCCATAGGGAAACAGAGCATTATTCAAGGAAGAAACGTCTCTGATTTGTTCGCTGAAGGCTAAATCGGTTTTACCAGAGAAACCTGTTTCATCAATCACAGGCAAACCACCAGGGAGACTTTCTATATATTGAGCCAGGACATAGAGGGTCGAATTGAGCATGAACTTGTGCTCCGCTGTGGCCTTCTTGAAATTATTTGCCGGCTTAGCCGCCCCAACTGTAGCTAAATTCAGCTTACCGGGTATAGCGCTCAAAACGTAACAAGATGTTGACCTCTTTTCTATTCGAGCTGATGCACGGAATAGATTTTCAAGATCTTTAAGCATGAACGCGTGGATTTCATCTGAAAAGAATTCAGGCAGACTAAGCTCATAACAATACTCTTTCGTACGTCTTTCCGCTGAGTTAGTACCAATGACAAATCGCTCCACCGTTACATTCTCATAGGCGATCCGGTTTAACGGCCAAGAGTATTGGGGAAGCTTAAGTGCCATAAAAAACAAGTTCAGCCGCCCCTGGTTAATCGCATTTATCCTCACGCTACTGCTGTCCTTTCTGATCGACATACCGCCAGGCAATCCTTCTGCGTAAGGCGACAGGATTGAATAATACAAACTGCCGGTGTTAGCGGTATTTGAAATTGTGAAAAGCGGCTTATCTGCATCGTAATCCATGCGGTCAGATTTTGGAGATATGAACACATATGGCTGGCCGTTAAGTACTTTATCTATAGTTGACTTGTTTAAGTCCTGAGACGCAGTAATCCCCAGTATCTTCTGATCAGGGCCAACCCACACAATTTCCGGGTACATATAATGCGGGAAGAGAGAAGTAAGCACGGAGTCTTCAGGAATGAAAGTCCGGCTCGATAAACCCCGCTCCTCCACTATTTTTTTTATTGCCGGGATGTCTCCTTTACCTATCGAAATAACTTTAAGCTTCCCGGCATAACTCTTTTCGAGTTGAGCCACTTCACTTAGCAGATCCGTACTAGCACGGCAATTCGTACTCCAAAAGTATAAAAGTGTTAGTTTACCCTTAAAATCAGATATCTTTTGGCGGGCTTGCAGATCTAACAAATTGTTTATTGCTAAATCGGGCATCCTGTCGCCTGCTTTGCGAGGAGTGTTCTGAGCTTCGGTAAGCCTCGAACAAAGAACGCATAGCACAGCCATAGCGATTGTTTTGATCGTTTTTTTCATTTGTTTATAGCTTGTTTTTTATAGGTAACAAAGCTTCGATAAGCCAATATTCATTTGGTAAGTGGCAGCTTATCGAGGTTTCATCTCTATAATTTTTTATTATCTTGGAAAATTCTAACAAAAAACCGCAACCTGGAAATGCTCTAACCCTGCCTGCCGGCAGGCAGGCAATTAGCCAAAAACACTGTGGTTGCCGTTAAGCCGGTATGGCTTATTCGGGATGGCGTTTCAGGGACGCGTAGAGACGGTTGCCAGAGGCTGCCTGAGGAATCTCTTTAGCCCCTTGTGAATCGCTCTCTGCCAATAGAGAAGCTTCGAGCTCATGAAGCACTGAGATCGCTTCTTCAACTACCCCGAGATTCTGGTGAAGTTCTTTTTCTTCTGCTGTGCCCAGGTTGCTATATTCGACCGAAAGGAAGTTTTCAAATGTAGCAGCAAGCTGTTCCTCACTTTTCAAAGGCGAGTGAACAGAACAGAAAGCGTAGAGCTTGCCTATTACTGTTTCCAGACTGGATTGATACGGTGTCGTATTTAAGCTCATTTATGACATGAAATGCGATTTATAAACTTACATAACATCATTAATATAAACAAATTATTTACAATATTGATTGTATATTTTTCATATATAACATTCTTCAATTTGTTATGTGCGAAAATATTTTGACGAGAATTCTGCAAAGCAGATTGGAGAGCGCATACGAATGCATCGCAAACAACATGGATATAGCCTGGAAGATATTTCTGCTATGACAGGTTTCAGCGTTAATACCCTGTCTTCCATAGAAAACGGAGGCGATACCTACATCAGTTATTGTATAGCAATTTGTCAGGCGCTGGAACTTGCGCCTGCTGAGTTATTTAATATAGAACTGGAGCTCAAACCGCGCTTCGAGCTTCCACCCGACCGTCGTAACCGCGCATTAACCACCCTGCGCGTCAGCCAGCTTTTTGATTCGGGTTTTTTCGCAACTCCCAAGCTCGTAGTTTCTGTTCTGGAAGAATTTGCCTTAACATACGGGATCCAGCCGGAATCATCGGAGGTTTCAACGGCTCTGAAGAAGCTTACAAATGATGGTAAGCTGGAATTTACCAAGGAAGGAAGAAGGAATTTGTATGTGAGGAAGAAGAGGTGAGGTTGCTTTTATCGAGGGTGCTATGATTAATGGGCAATTAAATCCTCTTGCTGCAAATACTCTCCTACACGATAGAGGACTGAAAGCATTTGATTTCTTATCAAACATTCAGGGGTATGTAGGACATGCCGATTCCGAGCATATTTTTTATGCTATGTTCAAGCGCTTCCTTGCACTGAGTTCCGCGAATTTATAAGTGATGGAAATTTGAATTTCACTCCCCTCCTACCGTTCACTCATTCATTCTATCCATCACGCAGCCAATACAAGCGCTTACGAAACGGATCAATAAATAGCGCCTGCAATTAGTACCTTTAAATTCTAATGCTGTCTTATGTTAAAAGCACTGCTGGTTGATGATGAGCTGAATAACCTTACCACCCTGGAATTTCTGCTGCATCATGATTGTAAAGGAATAGAAGTTGCCGGTAAAGAACTGAGTGCAGCGGGAGCCCGGGAATGGTTAGAATCTCATTATGCAGATGTAATTTTCCTGGATATTAACATGCCGGGTGAGGATGGATTTCAGTTTCTCACCAGTCTTAAATCTCAAAATTTTAAAATTATTTTTGTAACCGCTTACAATGAATACGCATTGCAGGCCATTAAGGCTAGCGCTATTGACTATATATTAAAACCTGTTAATATAGCTGAACTTCAGAATGCTGTAGAGAAAGTAAAGCGTGCTTTTAACAACCCCGCTGCAGCAGAACAGAATCAGGCCTTACTCGGGCATCTATTGGAATCTGTTAAACAGAAATCACCCCCGAAAAAAATTGCATTACCTCAATTAGGAAGTATTACTTTCATTGAAGTGGATGATATGGTATCCCTGCAGGCCGATAGTAACTATACCATCATCCATATGAAGGATATGCAGAAGCTTGTAATTAGTAAAACTTTGAAAGATTTTGAAGATCTGCTCGACGACAATCAATTTACAAGGATACATAAGTCCTATATTGTCAATCTTAAATATATAAAGGAATATAGCACTACCGATGGCGGCATTGTAAAGATGAGGGACGGCAATCAATGGAGCATCAGCCGCAGGCAGTTAGACTTATTTCTTGAAAAAATGAAAATGTCCAGCCTGATGTTTGGTAAACATAAGTAGTATCTTCCCTATTCAGTCGAATAAAATATCTTTTATTGCATATGCGTTTTGCAGTTTTTCTTTTGCTTATCAGTTACATAGGCCTTACCTGTGAGGCACAGGAATCGGAATACACTGCATATACAGTAAGTGATGGACTGCCGAGTAATAATGTATATCGTTGTGTTGAGGATAAATCTGGTTTTCTGTGGGTATGCACAGATAATGGAGTAGCAAGGTTTGATGGCAAACGATTTCAATTGTTTACAACCCGTCAAGGTCTGCCCGACAATGATGTATTGGAGGTGGCCAAGGAAAATGATGGTCGCATATGGGTAAACAGCTTTAAGCAGAAACCCGCGTATTTCGATGATGTGCAAAACAGGTTCATTAATGCAAAGGAAGACAGCAGTCTGGCCAAGGTAAAGGAGGGTACAGGGATTATGTACTCTTACCCGCTGAAGGACGGCGGTATATTGTATGCGAATGAACTGGGGTCTTTTATCTTCCGGAATAAAAAACTAATTGAATACCCCGCTTTTAAAAAAGGCAATTTTCTTTTTAAGGAAAACCAGGATGGAACCCAATTGATATGGAGGGGAAAAATCCTTGACTCAGCGACGAACTTATTTCAAACAAAGTTCTACCAAACCAAGGGCACATTATATATTGATAGCGTAGTGGTTACAAGCACCAGCCGAAAAGACTTTTCCGCTGGAAATATAAAACCGGCCATGGACGATGGAAAATTCTATGTTTTCTATCCTGCGCAAGGCAAGTGCATGGTTTATAGTAATTTCAGCGTGAATGGTATTCGTTTTCAACAGGACTCGCTTAAGCTTCCCGAACCATTTTTTGTCTCCGGATTTACTCAAACCTATGTCTATATACTGGGAAGCTCAGGTAAAATTTATGTCTATGATAAAAAAACGCTGCAACGGCGGATGGTTATCAGCGGCAACTATTTACCCAATTCCATGTTTAACGACAGCAAGGGAAACATTTGGGTATGTACAGTTGATAAAGGATTGATCCTTTATAAAAAAAGTCAGCTTGCTGCGGTTGAAATGCCCCCTGGTTTAAAAGGAGCCGCCTTTTTAAGTATTGCGGTCAAAGCCGATGGAAGCTTGCTGGCAGGTAATTCGTACGGCGAGGTTGTTCAAATAAATGGAAGAACGTGTAAAATCCACCGCATACCATCTAAGAGCAAAGATTTCAGGCAAAAAAAAATATTGATTTCGCAAAATAAAGTCTTTACTTTTTCTGAGGGAGGCATTTACCTCAATTTTATCAGAAGGTTGGACAATCCAGTAAACATGTCAAATTATCGGGCAAAAACCGCTATCAGCTTTAATGACAGCATCTTAATCTTTGGATTGACATCTGGTCTGAACCGACTTAATACACGTACAGAAAAGGTTAGTACCCTGGGTAGTTTCCCGAAAAGGATCATGGCACTTACCAGAACAAGAAATGGCATTATTTATTACGGCTCTACTGATGGATTATATAAGTACGATTATGTTAGAAATATTTCTTTATCTCTGACTCAAAGTAATCCCTTACTTAGCCAGCGAATAACGGCTCTTGCTGCAACACCCGATAATTTGGTATGGGCTGCCACTTCCAGCAATGGTGCAGTAATTTTAAAAAATGATAAAGTACTGTTCAACATAACAGAAAACGATGGTATTATAAGTAACTCCTTACTGAGTATAAGCGCTGCGGGACCCGGCAAGATCTGGCTTGGAACCAACCAGGGCATCAGCGTAATTAGCTATAAGTTAGAGGGCACTAACATTAGTTATTCCATACAAAACCTTTCTGTCAACGATGGCCTAAGCAATAATTCAATCAACGAAATGCTTTATCAGAACGACACCATTTATGCTGCCACAGGGAACGGCGTTTCTGTAATACCTGCAGATATTTCCATACCTAAATTCAATATTCCGATTAAATTAATACGTATGACGATCAATCAAAGAGATACGATCCTGTCTGACATATACAAACTCGGTTATAATCAGCAAAATATACAAATGCAGTTTGCCGGTATAGAATTAAATGGCCATTTCAAGAACCTACAGTATACTTTAGATAAAAACGAAAACTGGATCAGTTTAGACGAAAATACGCTTGCCATTCAGTTAAGCATTGGCACTCATAACATACTGCTTAGAGCTGTAGACGTGAACGGAAACATCAGTAATAAAATCCTAAGTATTCAATTTGATATTGCTACCCCCTTCTGGAAAAGTATTTGGTTTTGGTCCCTTATAGCCATATCCATACAGGGTCCGATTATATACCTCGTGAACAAGAGGCAGAAAAAGAGGAAGGAAGCGAAATTAGCTATGGCAATTGCAGGCGTGCAGACAGCATCGCTGGAGCAGCAGGCTTTTACTTCATTGATGAACCCTCACTTCATGTTTAATGCACTCAATAGTATTCAGCATTATATTAATGTTCAGGACAGGCAAAATGCTAATCGTTATCTAAGCGACTTTGCTTCTTTGATAAGGAAGAACTTTGAAGCTGCACAGAAATCATTCGTCCCGCTGGAACAGGAAATAGAGAACATAAAAATATATCTGCGTTTAGAACAAATGCGCTTCAATGAGAGATTTTCATATAGGATAAGTATAGATGAACATGTTGATACGGAAGATTGGATGATTCCCACGATGATCCTTCAGCCCCTGTTAGAGAATGCCCTGCTTCATGGTATGATGCCTTCGGCCCTGGAAGGAGAATTACTAATTGAATTGAAACTGGACGACTGTAATTTGATAATCATGATCACTGATAATGGAATAGGGATTGTAAACAGTATGGCTCTGAAAGAAATTGGCGGGCACAGAAGCCGGGGCATGGAACTAATTAAAAAGAGAATTACTGCTCTTAGCCGCTTCGGCGCCCGTGCTATTGCCATCAGCATGTCGCCGGCATTTGAAAGTGAAAAGAATCCTGGTAATAAAATAATTCTCTTTATTCCCACAGAGCTACACAAAGCCTGGTTAAACGCACAAAATCAAAAATAGATTTACCGCACACTCATCTATAACACTTTATAAACACTGATTATTACCTGTTAGAATAATCAGTTGGGTTTTTGTAAGCGTGGATAATATCTAGAATGATGATGTGTTTATCTGCATCGTTAATTAGGTAATGAATATGATACGGGAATTGCTTTAACAGTAACGTTCTAACCTCATTGTATTTTATTTGAAATCCTCGCGGAGAGAGGGCAATGTAGGCTTTCGCTTCACGGATGCGAAATAGAAACTGTTTGGCAAGTTCAGGATTGATGTTTTTATAATAATCAACCGCTTGAATGATATCAGCCCTTACAAGAGGACTGTTTACAAAAGAATGGCTCATAGGCCTTTTTCAACATCATCGATGGTTTTATCAAAATCGGCTACGTCCGAGGGGTTTTTATAATAGCCACTTAAGCGCTCATCAATCAGTTGTTTTTGCCAGGGAGCAAGCTCCACCACGTTTTTTGCTTCTTCTTTTTGAAGATCAGTATATTTTGCTTTTAAAGATTGCCACTCCTCAATGGGAATAAACACACCAGTGGTGTTACCGTTGTTATCGTGAATAAATTGCAGTGTCATGTTTCAGTTTTTAATTGGTAGCATATACTTTTCGGCCTTAAGATCACCCTGGTAGATATCTATAATGCCAAATACGTACTTTTTGTTAGAAGATCTTGTAATATCTTCTAAGCGCTCAGCTTGTGAAAGCCCTTTTTTCTTCCGGAGAAGCATTGTATTATCACCAGGCAACACATAATAAGTATTTAAAATACTTATTATGTGTTGCTTATACAAATTTATCTGAATAAAAAGTGTTAAACAAGCGCATATTTGTCCTAGTAATTTTCTAATCCGCTTTAATATTGTCTTATGGTGTTTCAGAAGCCATTTACAGGTAAAGTATCGCTTTTTTCTTTACACCGTCTGAAATGCACACGGCCTGGCTAAACGCACAAAATCTAAAATAGTTTTACCGCACACTCATTCATAACTGCCACGGATACAATTATATTGGGGTGTTGCTCAGTGACGCTTGTCCATATGTTTATTTGAAAGTAATTTAATAGGGTGAAGAAATTTCATTCACGATTATGTCCCGTACCAAGAAGGGGAAGGGTATATAAGATAAACAATAATGAAAAAACTTTTCACACTTTTCTTCCTGGTAATTACGGTGCAGGTAATTGCACAAACATATCCTATTACCGGTATCACTATTTCATTGCCGGCTAATCCCGACGCCAATACGGCTAATTGGGGAAGCGGTGCAGCCTTGCTTACCATTACAGCTGCATCCAGACTAAATAATGGGAGATTAGATGGTCGTGTACAGGAAAGTAAAATATTAGTAGGCATTAAGAAAGGTGGCGCTAAAATATGTGGTTCTTATACCAGTAGTTCAGCTCCGTCAGCCAATTTTAATACCCCCACGAAAGTCTGGAACGGCAATAACGCGACCTCTTTTTTAGGACAGGCCTGTACATTGCCGCCGGGTGATTATGAGCTCACTGTGCAATTTTTTGGTTCAGGAGTTGCCGGGCTTGTTCCATTGAGCGAAGAAAAATCAAGGCCATTTTCAATAAAAGGCGAAGATCAGCAAGCCTATCAGCCGCCACAGGCTATAATACCTGCAAATGGAAGTTTATTAAATGAAACCGACCTAAAGAAACCCATAACATTTCGCTGGACACCGGTTATACCCAAGCCGAGAGAAACAGTAACATATCGCATAAGAGTGTGGCAACTGACGGTGGGACAAACTGGAATGCAGGCGATGCAGGTAAACCAGCCCATCATAACCAAGGATGTTGACAACCTTACACAAACCATTATCACAAATTTATTAACCGGCCCATGCAAGCCCCCTTACCTGTGCGATTTTGTATGGAATGTACAGGCATTGAATAGGGAGGGCAAACCGATTGGGGGCAACAATGGGACAAGTGAAACTTTTAGATTTATTGTGCAACCGGTAAATGATCCGCCTTCAATCCTTACACTTATTTCCCCGGCAAAAGGTTCTGCAATTAATGCCAGCGACAAACCAAAATTTACCTGGTCACACCAATCGTCACCAAAGGGGGCACCCACCTTTTATAAAATAAAGATTGTTGAAATTAAAGAATTGAAGTAGGCGTTTAGTTGATAATCATTTTATAGGTGAAGGGCGGTTTTTCG
>NZ_JBBJNI010000058.1:0-23341 GCF_037719425.1 Daejeonella sp.
AGATCTTTTTCTTTTTTGGCTGTGTCTGCTTTGGCTTTCGGAACCCACCAGCCAGGTGTACTGTAACTATACCTTCCATAATGAAAATAGGCCCATTGCGCAAAATCTCCTCCACCCGCTACGCTTTTTGGGGCATCTTTTAAACCAGTCGTCTTATTATAAAGATCAGAAACAAGGGTATTGGCTTTTGCATCAGGCTCAAAATAGCCTGTGATCACCCGTTTGGCAACGGCTGGGGCACTGAAATTTACAGGAGAAGAAAGGTTATTATAGGGCCCAAAAGTAATCACAGAATATACATTGAACATCTCAAATAAATTATCCAGCAAAGCTCTGTTCTCGTTTTCTGAGACCATATGTTCACCTGATCCAGGTATGAAATTGGGATAGGCGAAACTCATGTTCTTGTTAAAGTGAACACCACCTTCCCCGTCTTCATTGAAGTCCCCGTCCTTATCATTATCAATACCTTCTGAATAAAGCAAATACTTGCCGATTTCCCCTTTTGACTGATCTGCCAGGATCATGGAGCGTGGATCTTCAGGATTTATTCTGTATTTACCGGTGGGATCTTCAATACGTATCCAGCTTATTTTACCATCCTTATTCAGATCTTCAAATCCATCTTCATTTATTTTTCCATCCCGGTCATCGTCTGAGGGCCGTGCATTAGCACTCCTGGCATACCTGACCTGAGCAAAATATTGTTCAGTGGCATCAGGACTCATATTCGGAAAGACATAGAATGTGTTTTTCGAAAGAAGAGTTTTTATACTATCCAAAGAAGAGTCTTTCAATAATTTTTCTGCGAAGCCAAGGGCCAATTCGGTACCCAGGACATGGGTCCCTTCAACTCCACCAACCACAGCAATCGCCGGTTTTTGTTCTGTATTTCCGCTTCCAATGGTAATCATCCAGATGTCCTTTCCGCCGAATGTTTTTGTCAGTGACTTTACTTTTGCCAGGGAAGGGTAGGATTTTGCGATCTTAGCTAATCGTTGAGATGCTTGGGCGTGAGTACTATAATCCTGTGCATTTATTTCTCCGGAAAAGAGAAAAACACCCATTAGCAAAACTAGGGCTTTGTAAATTTTATTCATTAAGTTATCGGTTAATTTCAGCGGATAAAATTACAGAAATAATCTTGGTGTAATAATTTATCGGGACCTTTCCGTTATAGTATAACAAAGAGAATACAGAGAATTTCATTATTTAAATTTGGAATGTTCCGATAAGTAATTATCAATCTCCCGAATTCCGGTAAAGCTGGTTAAAAAGCAATTTGAAGGTTCCATGGGTTTGCGCCCTGAAGGTAATCTCCGGCCCAAAAGCGTAAAGCTTGCCTTTGCCGATTGGGGCTTCAAAAGCTGTTACCCCATCCTGAAGATATTCCTGCCCCCACGCCCATCCGCTTCGCAGCGATTTAGGGTCCGGGAACCACATGATGGGCTTAATCGTTCCTTTCGTAATCGCGTCTGTTTGGACCCGGAAAACAGGGCTGTTGTCGAAGTAAATATCGGCGTGTTCAGGCATTCCCCAGGCAGCTGGCTGAGTATTATCAACTTTAACTTTCAGAACACTTCCCGGAACATAATATTTTTCAGCAGGGAGTCTGGTATCCTTGCCGTTCGCACCCATTTCTACAAGATGGTTCCTAACCGGTAACCCAAGATGATACGCCATGTTCGTACTACTTCCAATGGTAACAACCTTCCCTCCATTCTCCATGAATGTCTTCAATTGAGGAATTGATTTATCTGCAGTGATCCGGCCAGTCTGCTTTCTGTATTCTTCAGGAATACCCTCAATGTTCGGCGTTGTGCCCGGCGTTGCAGCGACTGGTGGATTATTGGCTGGAATTGCGCCCGTCACGAAAATGATCACGTCATACTTCGAATTCAGATTGCCGGCATCTATTTCCTGAGGATATAAAATTGAAGCCTTAAAATTATATTGCTCCATCAGGAATCTTACCCACCCCGACGACATAGAGCCGCCATAGGTATCCCACAAAGCAATGCGCAGGCCTGACACTTTTGTAATATTCTTTGGTGTCGCTGAAGCGGATCTTACTTCCAGACCCGGGTTTGCTATCTGACCTTTAAGAATATTTCTGCTTTTTTCCGTTGCCGGGATATAGAAGTCGCCTAGTTCTGATCCGCTATTGATCCTTGAAACCCTTTGCCCGGCATTAAGTAACTCGTTTACCGCTCTGAAGGCATTGTTGGATTGGCCATTTATAAAATATCCGCTCGATGAGGTTAGAGACTTTATTTCAGGCCTTTGAAGTTCCCCGTAAGAAACACGCTGAAAAGGTCCTTTAAAGTCGTCTAAAATACGATCAAAATCAACATTCATGAGATAAGCCAATGTCCAGCCAGCAGCATCATATGGTGCGACAGGAGGGCCACCTTCATATTTGAAATCGTTTGGGTGATCCTGTGGTTCGAACATATCGATCACATGGGGGCGAAAGGCCTGATCAGTTTTAACGATATAGGATCCTTTCGGATAATTCTTGCCGGCAACAGTAAAGTTGTCAGTCGCTTTATGAACGAGCACCCCAGTTCTCACGAGGGCATTTACAAACTTTATTGCGGTTGGAAAGTCATCCTGGCCTGAGGAAAGGATATATCCCCTTGGATCCCGCTGTTTTTTATCCATCATTACACTATCGTAGTATCTCGCCGGAATTTGGGTTGGCACTCGCGCCATCTTCGATTCTTTCTGGAAAGCAAGATTAATCGCGTCAATCTTACTTGGCGACAAAGCCCAGTAATCTTTGCTTCCGCGGTCGATTGAATTTCTCCCCATACGATAGATATTGTACAGCAGCTCATCCCTGTAACGTTGCGCATAGTTCAAAACTGCATAGTTCATCGACACAGAATAATCTATCGACTGCCGAAAATGCCATTTCTGAGGTATGATGGGAAAGGTAGTACCACCATTTGGTATCAGCCGCTGGGGTACCAAAGGAATTTCTGTCGGTGTTGGGCCGCCCACAGTTTCTGTAAGCAAACCTACGATATTATGGAAATACGTTGTTGTTCTTAATCCGCCATTGTACCATGTCGAAAATACCGATCCATACTTTTGGGTGTAACCAGGTTTATTTTCAGCGTTAAGCCGATTGTTCATAGCAGCCCCAAGTGCATCAATGCTGGTCATAATTATCGGATCAAAAACGTAGTTGAATGGATCACGATATGGCGCCCCGGCTACAATAGATCCCGGAGGGCCTGCCTGGTGATGGTTGTACATGATCTGAGGCAACCATTCAATAAATAACTGTTTGGCGATATTTTGGCTTTCTTTAAGGTTGAGCATGAAAAAATCCCGATTATTATCGTGGCCGGCATATTTTTGATACAAACGGGGCAGTCCTTGCAGAGTACGTTTTGCCGGATCCTTCTCTCTCATATACCAAGCGCTAACCAGCTCTTGTCCATCCGGATTTGCATGGGTCATGAGTATGATCGTATTATCAAGGATCCGCATAGTTTCCGGATCTGTCCTGCTCGTCAGCTGCCATGCCGTTTCGATGAGCTGATGGATCCCCAATGTTTCTGTAGCATGCAATCCGCCGTCTATCCATACAACTGTTTTCCCTTCGCTAGCTAATGCTTTTGCTTCCGTCTCACTTAGTCCTTCTGCATAAGCAAGTTTTTGGGAGATTTCCTTATACCTGGAAAGTTTTTTAAGATTTTCGGGAGATGAAACGATGAGCATATATTGCGCTCTTCCTTCTTCTGTTTTACCGATCTCAACAAACTCTACGCGATCGCTAATTGCAAGCTTTTTGAAATAGGCTTCAGTTTGAGTGTTCGTGGCCAATTGATAGTCATCACCAATCTCAAACCCAAAATGTTCTTTGGGTGAAACCTGCGAGTAAGCACTGTTTATTATAAATAAACATGTGATCAATGAATAAAAATTAAGCATGGTTTTGGGTTAGTATATTGCAAGATAAGATAGAAAGAGCCAAGAAGCAAAAACCAGGAGCCAAGATTTATACCGTTCCAAAGAAGGATAGAATCTTAATCATTTTAAAGGTATGATTACGCAGTCTTGATTCTTGACTCTTGGTTCCTGATTCAATTCTTTTTATATCTACCTTCATCATCAAAACCCCAATTCAATTGTTACTGCCTTATGACTCCTTACGAACAACAAGCTTATCAAGAACTCACGATTTGGAAATTGAAGATCAGGAAGAGGCCGTCCTTTTTGAATTATGCAGCTAAAAGCTTACAGAACAGGATCAATCGATGGATACCGGAAAGAGTACATAACGCAATAACAGTTACCATCGAAAAGATGGTGAAGGCGGTTCTTTTTGGAGCAAAGTACACAACAAAGGAACCACGAAAGGATAGCTCATTACAGTTAAGAGAGGCCCTGGTTAAAGAACGAATTCAGTTTTACAGGAAAACTGCTTCCGCGGAAGGCGCGGTAACAGGAGCAGGCGGAATATTATTGGGGCTGGCTGATTTTCCAATCCTTATAGGGATCAAGGTCAAGCTTCTGTTTGATATCGCTGCCCTCTACGGTCATGACGTTAAAAATTATAAGGAACGACTTTACGTACTTCACGTGTTTCAGCTTGCATTTTCAAGCCAACACGGCAGAAACAATGTATTTAAACAAATGGAGGATTGGGAAAATTATCAACGGACCCTTCCCGAAGATGTGGATGAGTTTGATTGGCGAACCTTTCAGCAGGAATACAGAGATTATATCGATCTGGCAAAAATGGCTCAGTTAATTCCGGTGATCGGAGCTGCTGTTGGAGCCATCGTTAATTATAAGCTTATTAATAAGCTGGGTGAGACAGCAATGAACTGTTACAGGATGAGGAAGGTGAGTAGTTTGAGGATTCTTAAACCGTAAACTGTTACCATAATCAGTAATCAGTCGCAAGGACTAAGTTACGGCTTTTAGAACAACTTCTCATTAGGCGGCTTAATTCCCTTTAATCTTAAATAAATAGTAGCCTGAGCTCTATGGTGAGTTTGATGTTCAAATGCCTTAGTCAGCCAGCCATATTGAGTCACTTCATATTTGCCCCGCTTTACAACGTTGCTAAGTTTGGAAGCGTCAAGGGTTTTGATAGATACTATCGCAAAATCGTAAGCCTGCATCACCACCTGGGTTAAAGCATATTTAGTTTTTAGTTCATCCATTTTTTCAAGTGACTTCCCCTGAAATATAGGAGTTGCCCCGGTGCCGCTAACGATAAGACCGATCGTCCCCTGCGACATGTGGAGCATTTGTTCTGCAAAACTTCTTACCTCAGGAGTCGGTTTGAAGCCCATTCCATCCTCTGGCATAGCATCGAGGTATTCTTTTGTATAAGCTTTAGCTCTTTCCCAATCTGCAATCAAATGACCCTTGATTACCTCGTCCGTCATACCCTGGCCGAAAAGCGAACTACTCATTAAAATAATTCCGCAAATACTTAAAATAGATATTAGGCTCTTCATAATCTACACTTAAATAATATCCTCAATAAACTCTATTGCTGATCAGCTCAATAAATTCCCAGCAAAGTCAACCCTGGTTTTAAACGGCAGCAGATACTGGTCGGCAAGAATGGCAAATTCCTTTCTGGTTATCGGCCTTTTCAAATCAAACTTACTATTGAATTTAAAGCTTTCTTTCCATCCGTCTTCAATCTCTTTTGCAAGTTCGTTACCACGAGTAGCTGTGAACATAAAGAGGCTGATCGCGTCCTCAATAGTCATAACATCTTTTTTATTATCAGCAAACCAGAGCTGGCTTCTTGAATAGAATTCTCTCATGGGAGCACGCAGCTGTTCTGATGAAAAAGTGCCTGCTGTGTCGAACTTTATCACGCTGTAATCACCAGTTTTTGTAACAACAGGCTTAACTAAGCCACTCAAAGCCATCCGCTGGAAAGCTTGAAAATTCGGATCTTCTGCTTTAATATCTGATAATGGAATAAGTTGAGCATCAAAAGTTAATAGCTCTGTCTGCACTGCCCGTACATTGATGTTTTTGGTTGTAGTTTTAAAAAATGCACAATATGACGCTATAGTCCCGGCAGCTTGTCCCACAGACATGTTTACAGGCTTAAATGTATTTGTGCTTTTAGGAACAATGATAAAATTTTCGACGCCGGCAGGAAGGAATGCCCCAAGTGATACCGGCAATACTGAACGGGGGGCGGTTGTTGCCGTGTAAGCGGTAGCTACCGTACTGCGGTACAATTTGGTGTCAAAAGGATTTTCAACAGGAGTTAGCATGGTTTTATTAGCATCTATTCGAAGCATAGATGCTATAAATAGATTTTCAGTTGCATCCACCACCACATCAGCTTTTATTTTCTGTCCATTCTTTAGTCGTATTTCCCAGCCCTTCCCATCTTTTTCGATCTTCTCGAGAGCTGTATTTAAGGTAACCGATAAATTTTTTGTGGTATCGCTAATGCTTTTTATCAGTTTTAAATACTGATCCTTACTCATATTGAGATCAAAAGCTATGATACTATCTTTTGCCGCGGCCTTTTTTTTGTTCTTTGCCCGGTAATGATTCTTAATTTTCTCCAGATAGGTAATATCGTCAGCCGTAAGATTCGGGCTAATAGCAGGTGTTTGTGTTAAAAAAATAGTTTTAGCACCTGAACGAGCTGACTGAATGGATGCAGCTAAGCCCGGGGCAGTATTTCCGACAACCAGAACCCCGGTTTTTAACGTTTGAGCCGGAAGGCTAAGGCTTAAAAAACCTAGTATTATAATTGAAAAAAAATATTTGACCATCTCGTGTTTTTATAGCGTGTTAATTTACTGTTTCTTTTATTAAGTTTATTACATGATAAAGCAACGCAAGTATATCAAACTCATTAGCATACGAAATAGTATTATCGGTTTGTCATGCATATCTAGTTTTTTCCTTGGCGGATTTATCACCCGGCACATCGATGAGGAGAAGATTACCATTTCCATGGTCAGAGAAGCACAAAAGATAATTGGTCTGGAGTTTACAGATGCTGAAGCAGATTCAATGCTTGAAACTCTGGAAACGAGGCGAAAGAACTACGCTGAGCTGAGAAAGCTGAATATGCCGAATTCAGTTGTTCCTTCTTCTAATTTTAATCCTCTACCTGTTGGCTATAAATTTCCTGATAAAGTAAATGGATTTAAAATAGCTGCTGGTCCAGCCGCTAAATTTACGGGGAATAAAGATGAGCTTGCATTCAGTACAATTACGCAGCTGGCTGAATTACTTCGGACTAGGCAGATCTCCTCTGTTGAACTGACGCAATACTTTATCGATCGGCTGAAAAAATATGACCCTATTCTTCAGCATACAATTACAATTACTGAGCAACGTGCGATGGTACAGGCCCGAAAAGCGGATGGAGAAATCGCAGCTGGTAAATACCGGGGTGTCCTGCATGGTATTCCGTTCGGAGCTAAGGACTTGCTTGCTACAAAGGATTATAAGACTACGTGGGGATCGGTTCCTTATAAAGAACAAATGATTAATGCGGATGCAACTGTAATCACCCGGCTGGAAAGCGCTGGGGCAGTTTTGATCGCAAAGATGACTTTAGGCGAACTGGCCCAGGGCGATGTTTGGTTTGGAGGTAAAACTAAAAATCCCTGGGACATAAAACGAGGCTCAAGTGGTTCTTCGGCCGGATCTGCTTCTGCAGTAGCCTCCGGATGCCTGCCTTTTGCGATCGGATCTGAAACCTATGGCTCAATAGTTTCGCCTTCCGGGGAATGTGGAACTACTGGTTTAAGGCCTACTTTCGGAAGGATCAGCAAATACGGCGCGATGGCTTTAAGCTGGAGTATGGACAAGATAGGTCCAATCGCCCGAAATGTAGAAGATTGTGCTATTGTATTTAATGCTATTCAGGGTCCTGATGGCAAGGATCTCAGTGTGATTCCCGCGCCGTTTAATTATACCACAACAAATTCGGGCAGTTTGAAAGGTGTTCGAATTGGATTCATTAAAACTGAATTTGCCAAAAGAAATGCGAATTCAGCTAATGACAGCCTGACCCTTCTTAAATTAACCCAACTCGGTGCTGAACTGGTTCCTTTCGAGCTCCCTGTATTGCCTTACGTCGAAATGAGCATTGCCTTATCGGCAGAAGCCGGGGCGGCCTTTGATGAGCTGACCCTTACCAATCGCGAAGATCTGATGGTCCTCCAGAATAAAAGTTCCCGGCCAAACGCCTTGCGTGCTTCACGGTTCATTCCTGCTGTGGAGTATATACAAGCCAGTCGCGCCAGAACTTTATTAATAGAACAGCTCAATGAAAAAATGAAAGGCATTGATGTTTTCATCGCACCGGCATTCGGCTTGAATTTAAGGGTCACAAACCTGAGTGGCCACCCCTGTGTTGTGCTGCCAAATGGTTTTAGAAATGGGTTGCCGGGAAGCATCACGTTCACCGGACAGTTGTTTGGCGAAGGAAAGCTTTTGCAGATCGCCAGAACTTATCAGATCGCTACCGGATTTAATGATAAACACCCGGCATTGAATTTTTAATTTCCTGTATGAACGTAGAACGAACAACGTGCAACCCATATGATAGAAGTACTTCACTTATTCCCTAAACTTAACTCCTCACTTATCGAGCTGCTGGAGGGACTGTCACCCGCTCAATGGAGTAGCGCAACAGTTTGTAAGAAATGGTCGGTGAAAGATATTGCTGCACATCTGTTAGTTACTGCACTGCGACGCGTTTCATCCGGCCGCGATAATCATTTTGGGAAAGCTCCTGGAATAAAGTCTTACGATGATCATCTTAACTTTTTAAATACGCTTAATGCTGACTGGGTCGATGTCTATAAACGGGTTAGCCCGCAGGTCCTGATAAGTCAAATTTCTGCTGCCCAGGACAATTTTTACCACTATTTGCTAACTCTCGACCTCGATGCACCGGCACTTTTTCCAGTGCAATGGGCCGGAGAAGATCAATCAAAAACCTGGTTTGATATAGCCCGGGAGTATACAGAAAGATGGCATCATCAGCAGCAGATCAGGCTTGCTGTTGGTGCGGGATCCATCCTCGAAAGAGAGTTATACCATCCTTTTCTTGACATCAGCATGCTCACCCTTCCGTTTCATTACAGATTGAAAAGTGCATTAGAAGGGACAATCATAAGTATCAATGTGGTTGGTGATGCGGGCGGAAGCTGGTCAATTAAAAGAAAGAACGACGCATGGGAATTTGTTAATACTGAAGCCGAGCCCCACACCCAGGTTTATATAGACCAGAATATTGCATGGATGCTTCTCTCGAAAGGAATCGATATTTTTGAAGCAGAGCAGTATTGGCAGGTTGTTGGGGACCATGAGCTTGGTTTCCACGCTCTAAAAATGACTGCATTTATGATTTAATGATATGGAAGACAATATTGAACAACTAAAATATCCGATAGGTAAATTCAAATATACCCCTGGGTCGGAAGAGCTTTCCACAGCTATTGAGAGGATCAATTCTTTGCCAGACAGGCTGCGGTCCGCTGTAGCGGGATTAACGGATATTCAGCTCGATACACCCTACCGGAATGGCGGGTGGACACTGCGCCAGGTTACACATCATATTCCTGATAGCCATATCAATGCATACGTGCGTTTTAAACTGGCTATGACGGAAGCGAATCCCGACATCCGGCCATATGATGAAGTAAAGTGGGCTGAATGTGAAGAAGCAAAGCATGGAGAAGTACAACTGTCGCTGGATCTGCTTGAGGCACTACATAAAAGATGGGTCACTTTTCTTAGATCATTAAATGCAGAGGATCTCGATAGGACTTATTATCATCCCGTGAACAAGAAGCAATCAAAGCTAATGGAAGTTGTGTTTATGTATGCGTGGCACGGCGATCATCATCTCGCCCATATTACAAACGCAAAGGAAAGGAATAAGTGGTAAGCTACACAAGGTTTTTGGGAGTTGTTGTTGATCCTAACGTTCGAAATTTTTGTTCCGCAGAAATGCACGCTCATTGCCAATCCCATCGTTGTACATAAGTACACGATCAGGAGGCTTAGATTGCAAACCGTTTAATCATATTACAAAATTAAAGCAAATTACAGTGTTGCGTATAATTTCAAGGCCATAAAAAACCCTGGCCGGATATCGGCCAGGGTTCAACAGATATATGATTGGTTTTTATTGTCCGCCACTTCTAGCTTCAGCTTTCATCGCTTCGTTCGCAACGATAACGATTTCAACACGACGATTTTGAGCTTTTCCTGTATCACTTGTATTGTCAGAAATTGGTTCTGTTTCACCACGTCCTTCAGTTGTTAACCTGGCACCTGTAATACCCTGACTAACAGCATATGATTTAACTGCTGCCGCACGTCTTTCAGATAGCTTGTAGTTGTAAGCATCTGTACCACTTGCATCAGTATGCCCAACAATCAGGATGTTTGTTTGCGGGTTATTTTTTAAAGATGTTGCAAGACTTTCGATATTAGACCTGGCGGCACCTTTTAATGCAGCCTGATCAACATCGAATAAGATTCCTGAATCGAATTTTACAATTATACCTTCACCTTCACGGATAACCTCTGCGTTAGGAACTGTGTTTTTGATCTCTTCGGCCTGGCGATCCATTCTGCGTCCAATTACGGCACCTGCAGTACCACCAACCGCACCTCCAATGATTGCACCAACTGCGGTATTACCCGCTTTCTTACCAATAATGGCCCCGATTGTACCACCAGCAGCAGCACCGATTACAGCACCTTTTTGAGTTTTAGTTGCGGAGGCGCAGCTTTCGAATAACATTGCCGAAGTTGCGAATCCCAATCCTAATATTGCTATTTTAATCTTTGTATTTTTCATGATCTTAAGTTTATATTCTGTTACTGTAAATTCAAAGTCAGTGCCAAAAGTAAAACATGACCTAAAGAGTTTATTTTTGTTAGAATTTAAAATGGGTAGTAAAAGTGTAATTAGCTTATTAGGTTGTGGCTGGCTTGGTTTTCCGCTCGCAGAAAGCTTAATTTTAAAGGGATTTACTGTTATGGCAACAACAACTACCAGTTCAAAATTGGAAGTTTTGAAAGCCGCCGGAATTGACCCGTATTTAGTACAATTTTCCGGGGCTGTACAAATCCCTGAACTAAAAAAGTTCTTTAAAGCAGAAACACTAATTATAACGATTCCGCCAGGGAGAAAAGATCCCCATGGATTTGAGAATTACGAGCGAATGGTTCAGTTCGTTTGCAATCAACTTCCACAAAGTAAGGTATCGAGGGTCATCCTAATCAGTTCTACTTCTGTTTATCCGGATATCAACGGTGATATAGATGAGCATTCACAGGTTTGCCCTGATACAGAGTCTGGCCAATTATTGGCGAAGACAGAAATTTTGTTAGCTAAGCAAAATGTCAATACGATAAGCCTTAGACTCGCAGGTCTCATAGGGCCCGGAAGAATGCCCGGTAGATTTTTTGCAGGCAAAACCCAGGTGGCTGATGGGCTTGCGCCGGTAAATCTAATCCATCTTGACGATGCAGTAGGAATCATTCTTAGTCTGATTGCCAATAAGGATGCGTACGGTAATTTTAATGGTTGCGCACCTATTCATCCCACCAGAGAAGAATTTTATACTCTGGCTGCCGAAATCGAAGGTCTGGAAAAACCTGATTTTATTTCTGAGAAAAATAGGTGGAAGATTATCTCCAGCACACGCTTGGCTGCTGAACTTGACTATCAATTCGAAATCCTTTCGCCAATGGATTGGCTTCGTTCTATTAAGCTCGTCTAATATGCATTTGGAGAATGCTTTTGTTACGACTCATTTGATATTCTTTGCTTAATTTTATACCTAATAAATTATACCGTTTTTAAGAATGGCACGTTAGGGATTTTGTTGCGATCAGAAAGATCGTGATCAGTCCAACGGTAATAGAAGCAAAATATAACCAATGAAGAAGTTAGTTTTCTTAGCAGCATTATTTTTAATCCTAAAATCAGAATCCCGGGCTGCACTTGCAGATTCGACAATAACTAAAAAAGTCAATGAGCTTGCAACGCAGGTCCAAAAAAAATATGCACCCGATAAAAGAACTGAATACTTTCAGATAAGTATGCAGAGTAGTAAGCCGTTAGCCTACACAGTTGAGGTAAGTAAGCCGGAAGCAATCACAGAATTGAAGGCCTTATTGAAAAAAGAGAATATTACCGTACAAATTAACGGAGAATTGCTTCCCTCAAAAGATCTTGGCGATAGAATCTATGGAGTGGCTAATCTTTCTGTCAGCAATCACCGTTATTCACCCAGCCATTCTGCTGAAATGGCTACTCAGTCCATTCTTGGAACTCCGGTTAAGATCTTAAAAAAGGAACGCGGTTATTACTTTGTCCGTACCCCCGACAATTATCTTTCGTATTCAGAAACTGCGGGCATAACTGCAATGACTAAAACAGAGTTCGAAGCCTGGCAATCAGCTGAGAAAATTGTTTACGCCGATGTGTACGGACATGCATTTTCTGAAGCATCTGAAGCTTCGGCTCCGATTTCAGACCTGGTGTCAGGAAATATTCTCCAGGTGTTGGGACAGTCAAATGGGTTTTACAAAGTATCTTTTCCAGACAAACGCCTTGCCTATATACCTGTAAGCAAAGCCCAGTCATTTGCACAATGGGAGAAACGCCCGAATCCAAACGCGGAACAGATATTGAAAAGCGCACGAGCAATGCTGGGTGTTCCATATTTGTGGGGCGGGACGTCAACTAAAGGTGTAGACTGCAGCGGTTTTACAAAAACCAGTTATTTTATTAATGGGATTGTGCTTCCCAGAGATGCATCACAGCAAGCTCTTGTTGGCGAGAAAATTGATATCTATGAAGGTGAAACTGTCAACATTGCGAAATGTCTTAAAAATTTAAAGCCTGGAGATCTTTTATTTTTTGCAGGTGATAAAACTAACATTCGCGTTACGCATACGGCTCTATACATTGGAAATGGACAATTCATCCAGGCGGCTGGTTTGGTTCGTATTAATAGCATGGTAAGCGGATCGGCGAATTACGAAGATTTTGAGACCAGAACTTTGGTTAGTGCCCGAAGAATGTTAAATTCAATAGGGAAATCTGAAATTACACGCGTTGATCATCATCCTTATTATAAATACATTGCAGAATAAGTCAATAAAAAACTAACAACCAATTATAAGCATATGAATATTTTCGTAGGAGGCCTTCCTTTTAAAGTTGATGAAAAAGAGCTAAGAGAGCTTTTTGAAAAGTACGGTGAATTAACCTCAGTTAAACTGATCATTGATAAACAAAGTGGCAGAAGCAAAGGCTTCGGTTTTGTTGAAATTGAAGACGATGCTGCCGGACAAAAGGCTATCGATGAACTTGATGGTACCGAATTGTATGGCCGTACCATTGGCGTAAGGATCTCAGAAGATAAGAAACCGGATCGAAGATTCTAGTTTCTGTCTTCAAAATTTCGGGGATGTGACAATTCGCATGGCTATGCCATGCTCATGTTTTTCAAATTCATGAAACCCAAATAAAAATATCGCTTGTTTGTTGCGTTTCGTTTAAGAAGTCCGTATTAATTTATAGACCTAAATTATTGGCTATGAAAGTATTCGGAACTCTACTATCTTTTATCTTTGTCTTGTGCCTCTCTTCATGTAAGGATGAGGTTGTCAGAACCAGGACCTACCACAGATTAACGCCGTTTTACCTGTCAGTTTCAGATCTGCGAAAGCAGGCTATCAGCATGGATAAACCTCATGAATTATCTGCTCCCGGGAAAATATATATTTACGGTAACTACTTGTTTATCAATGAAGTGACCAAAGGCATCCATGTCATTGATAACTCTAACCCCGCATCTCCCCGTTTCCTAAATTTTATTAATATTCCCGGAAATATTGATCTGGCTGTTAATAGTAATATATTATATGCTGACAGTTATGTTGATTTGCTGGCCTTTGATATATCTAACCCCACAAGTATCAACATGGTGAAGCGTGTGGAAAATGTTTTCGATAACCAATATATCGATCTAAAGAAAGGCCTTATTCGTGGATATAAAGACACGATTATCACTCAGGTGATAACCAGTAATATGCAGGACCTCCAAAAAAATAATCAGACATCATTTGACAGCTCTGTTGGTGCAGCAAGTTATGCAAGTCAGAGTTACGGGACCGGAGGATCAATGGCTCGCTTCACTTTAATGAATAGTAGTTTATACACGGTTACCACAAATAGCTTAAAGTTGTTTAATGTATCTTCTCCGAAAGAACCAGTATTTGTGAATACAATAAATCTTGGGGGAGGAATAGAAACTATCTTTCCATACCAGAATAAATTATTTATCGGCTCAACCACCGGGATGCACATTTATAATGCTATCGATCCATCAAAACCCGTTAAACTGGCTACCTATCAACATTTCACCAGCTGTGATCCCGTAATTGTACAGGGGAAATATGCTTACGTAACTTTACGTTCTGGAACTACTTGTCGCCTTGGAAATAATTTGCTCGATGTTATAAATATAGAAGACCCAACAAAACCCGTACTTGTTTCTTCTTTTCCTATGTTAAATCCGCATGGTCTGGCTATTTCTGAGAATAATCTATTTATTTGTGAGGGAAAATACGGCCTTAAAGCATTTAATAGTACTGATCCAAAGTCGATCGGACAAAAGCAGCTTTCATTTCTGCAAAATATTAGCGCCGCAGATGTAATTGCAGGACCAAAATCGCTTATTGTTACGGGCGCTAGTGGTATTTACCAATATGATTACTCAAGCGCTTCTAATCTGAAGTTATTAAGCCACCTTAATTTAGTCGCTAAGTAGAGCATGTCGGTCAGGGTGTTGATCATCATTTTAATGGCGTTTATTTCCGAAGTAAAAGCTCAAAAGTACCCATACAGAATGCAGGGTGACATTGGCCTCCTGATCGGCAAACAAGTTCTTCCTGTGCCCGGCGTGCAGGTATTTAACGGAGTGCGAATAGATAAATGGTCCTCGGAAGCTGGTATTACAGTTGGTGCCGACATCTACAGACAACTTACAATTCTCCCGGTTTCTGGCAGCATAAGGTGGATGCCGCTGCCGGAAAAGGCACTCACGCCCTATTTAGGTTTTAGTGCCGGTTATGGACTTGCCTGGATAAATCGAGGAACAGAAGAAAAGGATTATCGCGGAGGCGCTGTTTATAACCCATCAATTGGGCTAAGAATAAAAACCAAAACAAAAGCACGGGTAAATTTTACGGCAGGCTTCAAACATCAGCGAGCGGCTTTTATAGAAAGACGGTTCGACAACCTGGGAAGGGAAATATCAATAGTTACAGAAGAATACAGTTTCGGTAGAATTTCCCTGAATTTTGGAGTGGGGTTTTGATTCTTAGAAGTAAGCTTTAATTCCAAGCCCTAATTTAAAGATATCTTGGAGCGGTAGTTGTTTACGATTCCTGAACCAGCTCACAGCATATAGCTCATTGGTGTTAAATTCTCCATACAAAGCCACCTGATCCACACCCGTTCTGCCAAGACTTTTAGGAGTATTTATTTTGAGCTCCGTACTTGCGGATATGTGAAATCTCACCGCTGAGGACCACCAATAATATCTCGCCGGATACTGATCTTTGTTCAACGTTGTATGAAATTTGCCGCCGGGATGGTGGGTAACGAATACTCCGGGATTAGCCAGATTCAATACTCCGAAATCTCTAAGTTTAATCCTGATGGGCCGATAGGCAAATTTTCCTGCAAAAATATCCTGCCTTCCGCCTTTTGATTCGGGAACATATCCCCAAGCCAGGTCCAGGCTTCCTCTTTTATTACCAAACAGATTGTATCCTACACCAAAACTGTTGTACCCTATACTGCCCGCCCGCTGGATCGTGGCAGTCCGGGGAATCAGAAATTTTTGTGCAATTGCGTCTCCTGACACAAAAAGAAGTACACAAAGGAACAAAAAATGCTCTTTTTTAAAACTTGACATTATAAAACTTAAAATTATTATTCACCACTTCAACCACCACGAAGTGCCTGTTGTATAGTGAATTTGTGGTAATTATCGGAAGATTTGATGTATAAGGATACTGTACGGTTGCCTTATCTATATGAGCATTTAGCACTGCGTAAACTTTACCATTATCGGTAAGGATCTTGCCATATTCAGCAAATAGCTTGTTGTCAAAATCGGCATTTGTAGGAGGTACATGAGCGATAGCAAAATAACCCTTTACACCTGCCTCAGGCTGAAATTGGTTTTTAAGATAATTGAGGTTAGGTACTGTGCCATCAAATTTGTACTCTCTGCTATTTGTATTATGGCAAACAAATTTTACCCCTTTATAGATAAAACTGAAGTCGAGCTGCTCACTAAACATGCGCTGATATACAAACACCCCATTTCCAGAGTGGTCATGATTCCCAATTACTCCCAGATAGGGAGCTTTCAATTTTGAAAAGTAGTTTTCGATCCATTTGAATTCCTGCAGCAGACCAAAATCGGAAATATCACCATTGAGGATAACAAAATCAATCCCGGGCATAGCATTTACTTTATCAATGAATGTACCAAGGTCGTTATAAGCGTTCTGCGAGTCGCCGCTTAGCACAAATCGGATCGTATCATCCCCCGCCGTCGCAAATAATCGTTGGAGATTATTAGCATTTATATTCTGAGGAGTAGTTTTATCGAATTTCTGATTAGGACTATATTCGAACTTCCGGCAAGAGGAACTGAAAATTACGGCGAGAATAGATAGTAGCAGTAAATTTAATTTCATTGTAAAATTGTATTCGACGTATAAACTTTTATATTCAATAATAGTTTTGCTAACTATACGTTATGTATTACTTAGTTGTGGTAACATTTTGATTATCATTTATTAAATAGGCAGTTCGGAAGAATGAAATACGTAATTTTGAATAATTAGATTTTTCTTTTCGAAGAAATATAAATATTAACACATTTATCTAATAACCAATTATAAAAAACATGAAGACTGCTTAACCCAGTTTCATAGTCATTAAAAGCAAATTATATAAACATGAAACCATCATGATTTTGCCAAAACCCGCAGGGGTATATTTATTAAATCATGATAGCCCTGCCTACCGTCAGGCAGGTTCATCACCGTTAAAAAACAAAAAATAAACACATGAAAAAACTAATCATTCTTTGCGGAGTTGTCTTTTTATTTGCCGCTTTTGCTGCCTTCAGAGTTGATGCTCAGGCTGAATTTAAATTTGAAAAGGAAACACATGATTTCGGCAGGGTTCCGCAGGGTAAACCTGTGAGCGTTGAATTTAAATTCACCAACATAGGCGATGAGCCCTTGATCATTACCAACATTGAAAGTGTTTGCGGATGTACCGTTCCAAAATATACAAACACTCCGGTGTTAAAAGGTAAAACAGGAACGATCACAGTTACGTATAACGCCGCTGCCATTGCTCCTTTCAGCAAAGGTTTGACTATAAAGTCTAATGCAAAGACTCCTGTTAAAGTGATTTATATTAAAGGCGAGGTTGTAGAAGCAGCTGCTGAATAATTATAATTCTCATTAAAATTTAAAAGGCATCCGCGCAAGGAGGATGCCTTTTTTTGTGAACTAAATTACCGCTTCAATTAAGATTGAAACTCTATTTAATTCCTTTAACATTCATCTGCAATGTATAGACAGATTTGTTGGATGTAATAAAAAGAACATCCCTGTTCACCCCTCCAAAGCACACATTTGCAGTCCATCCGGGCAGTGGAATATTAAGAATTTTCTTTCCTTCCGGATCAAAAACAGTAACACCCTGTCCGGTAAGATATAAGTTGCCTTTATTGTCAAGCGTCATTCCATCAGATCCCATCGGAGCAAACAGGCGCCTGTTGGATAAAGTCCCATTCTTATTAATGTCGTACTTATAAGTTTTCTTGTCATTTATATCAGCAACAAAGAGATTTTTCCCATCGGCTGAGCCGATTATTCCATTTGGCCTGACGAGATTGCTGTCGACAACAAATGCTTCTTTTCTTCCTTTAGCTAAATAGTATAGTCGTTCATCGGCCATATCCGGCTTCTTTCTTTGCCAGTATGGGCGTTGATAATATGGATCCGTGAAAAAGATTCCACCCTTTTTATCTATCCAGAGATCATTAGGGCCATTGAAACGCTGGCCTTTGTGATTATCGAGTATGACGGTTACCTTCTTGTCCGGGCTGATAGCCCAAAACTGATTATTCTCATCTGCAGCAGTAATGAGATTTCCTTTTTTATCGAAATACATTCCGTTTGAGCGTCCGGTTTTATCAAAAAAAACCGAGAGTTCGCCATTTGTATCGAATTTCCAGATCTTATCGTTCGGCTGGTCAGTGAAAAATATATTCCCGTGTTTGTCTACCGCCGGCCCCTCAGTAAAACTAAACTGGCTTGAGATGAGCTTGGGTGTTGCACCGTCTGTCACAAGATTAGCCGCTGTATCAAGCATAACGTTTTCAGGAATGGAAGCATCAACGGCGTTTTTTTTATCAGGCATAAAAGAAAAAAGAGTTGCAGGGAGAAGAATACTAATAAGTAAAGCTTTGTTTTTGTTCATGACTTTTTTGTTAGGTCTAAATTCATCCCTATTAAGATAAAACAGAAAAATATTCCTCCAACTCCTTCAGAGTATTTGAATTAGTAGCTATGTCCTTAATGATCTTGCCCTTTTCCATCAGGAGAATTCTCTCACACACGTCGGTTACGTGATTAAGGTCGTGGCTGGAAATAATTGTGGTTATTCGTTTCTTTGCGCTAAGATCTTTCACCATGTTTTTTAACCTGATCTGCGTACTCGGATCTATATTAGCAAAAGGTTCATCCAGCATCAGCAGTTCCGGCTCTTGCATTAAACTGGCAACAACTCCAACCTTCGCCTGATTTCCTTTTGATAAGTCCCGGATATATTTGCCCCGATTCAGGATCTCTCCGTTAAAAAACTCTGTATAATTAGTTAGCTCTGAATCAACGTGCGCTTTGCTAAGTTTAAACAGGCTTCCAGTGAAGTAGAAATATTCCTCTGGCGTCAGATAATCTATCAGAAAACCCTCGTCCAGATAGGATGTGGTATAGTTTTTCCAGTCATTTGATTGGGATACATCCTTATCTTTTGATAAGATCACACCCTTATCGGGGCGTATCAGATCCAGCATCATACGGAATAAAGTTGTCTTGCCGGCCCCGTTGTTGCCGATAAGGCCAACGGTTTCCCCCGTGCGGATACTAAGCTCAGGGATGTTAACTACTCTAACCCCGTTATATATTTTTTGTAAATCTTTAATTTCTATCATACTATTGATTTCTAAATCCTTCGGCGATGGCGTAACGTTTAGTTCTAAAAATGGTAACAAGTTTTCTCAGCCAGAACTCACGGGTAAAAATAGCTATAATGCCGATGATAGCGATTGCTGCCAAACCTACTTCAGGATAATCAAAGTAGCTGAACGGCACATAGATCAGAAATGGGGTGATCATCAAAGGAATGGATAATATCCATTGCGAAGCACCAACGCCTTCCCAATTAAAGCTGCCCCCTTTAGTTAAATCTATTCGTTTGTAGTTCTGATTAGCAAAATAAAGCACAAGTATGGTGTTTACTCCAAGGTTCCAGACGTACATTACAAAATGCACAATAAGCACTTTCCAGCCGAAGTACACATAAGGTATGGTTAACAGAAAGCAGAAGGTTGAGAAGACATCAAACAGGAGAAATTTCGACTTGAAAAAATCCTCGGGTTGAACTCTGTTTGATAGTATACCATCAAAATGCGCGCTTTGCCAGCTGAACATGAACTGACCATAATTGATTATAAAAATCCCGGTCATGAACATGCCGCAGAAAACAATATGTCCATAACCATCATATTTCGGGTTGTTGTAAAATATGAGCCCGTAAAACATAAACATCATGCACATCATCAATACCGATCGCGGACGTTTATTCCTCAGGATAAGCTTCAATTCATTTGCTGCGAGGTCACCTACTATGCCGAAGCGGTCAAAGTAAGGTATCTCGGTGCTGGATTTAACCGAGGATTTCGATGTCTGCAATTCCTCAAGGTAAAGATTGCTTTTCAGATAGTTATGATTGATCATAAACATTACAAAACCAAGGAGAACAGCTATTGCTGATAATGAAGGTTCATTAATTATCGCATTGAAAAGGTCTTTGGAAATGCTGGATAGAGAAATTAGCTTGAAATAGAATTCTAAAGCCCATACAATAAGCAGCAATCCGAAAAAGCCGAGCATCCAAAATGCATTAAGATTGACTTTGCGTTTTAACCAGAGACTAAAAAAATGGCTAAAAAGCGTTAATCCAAAAATACAGGCCATGTATCCCCAAAATGCTCCTATCCCATGCTGAGGTATTAAAACTTTAATTAGGAAGGGAATTGTTAAAAGGAAAGGGGTGAGATTAAAAGCAGTTGCGAGGGAGGTCACCGAAAGGTAGTTTACAATCTGATTCTTACTAATCGGAAGGTGTAAATAAGGCCTAATGCTTAGCGTCGGCAACTCCTGTAGCTGAAAGCGCATTATAAGATCCATTAAAAAATAGTATATAATAAAGCTGTTGAATGTTTGTAGGATGTCTTGTCCGGGATACGTTTTCACCAGGATCTTGTCCATGAAAAAAGCGACAACCAAAACATTAAGCAAGAGGTAAACAATCAGGATACCCATGACAATCCTCATCGCCAGGCTTTTGCCTTTATTTTGGGACCTCCAGAATGCTTTCCATTGCTGAGATAAAAAAGTTAAAGTCATAGATGAAAAGTAGGAAAATTCTATCTCTTTACAACTGAATAAGGAAAATTGGATGATATCCGTTCTAGGTAGCGTATAGTTTATAAACTATTAATATTTGTATTTGCCTTTCCAGAGTGTCCTTAGCCGTTCTCTAAGCTTTTCTTCCGAAGCATTTTTCCCCGGATCATAAAGCAAAGTCCCGCTTAGTTTTTCAGGCATATACTCTTGGGCAGAAAAATTGTTTTCGTGAGAATGGGAGTACTCATACTCTTTTCCGTACCCTATATTTTTCATCAGCTTAGTCGGGGCATTTCGCAGATGTAATGGCACAGACTGGTCACCCGTTCTTTCGACGAGTTCCTGGGCCTTTCCAATGGCTTCGTAACTGGCATTGCTTTTTGCTGAAGATGCGAGATATGTAACGGTTTGAGATAAGATGATCCTTGATTCCGGAAACCCTATGACATTTACAGCCTGGAAACAACTGTTAGCTAAAAGCAGTGCGTTGGGGTTTGCATTGCCGATATCTTCCGAAGCCAGGATCAGCAATCTGCGGGCAATAAAAAGAGGATCTTCGCCGCCGGCAATCATTCGTGCAAGCCAGTACACAGCTGCATTTGGGTCGCTTCCGCGGATGGATTTTATAAATGCTGAAATAATATCATAATGCTGCTCACCGGCTTTATCGTAGATAGCCATGTTTTGCTGAACATGTTTAAGAACTAGGTCGTTGGTAATAACTACATCCGGTATGTTTACGGCGTTGACAACCAGATCAAGAACGTTCAGTAGTTTTCTGGCATCTCCACCTGAGAGCCGTAGCAAGGCCTCATACTCTCGGATATCAACCTTTTTCTTTTTAAGATACAGGTCTTCTTTCAACGCTTTATTTAAAAGTTCTAGCAGATCATCTTCAGACAGATTCTGTAAAATGTAAACCTGACTTCTGGAAAGCAAAGCAGAAATGACTTCAAACGAGGGGTTTTCCGTTGTAGCCCCAATAAGAGTAACCAACCCGCGCTCAACTGCTCCCAAAAGGGAATCTTGCTGAGATTTAGAAAATCGATGGATCTCATCGATGAAAAGTATCGGTAGGTTTTCGTTTTCATCTTTTAACCGGGAGGCTTTCTCAATTACCTCGCGGATATCCTTAACACCGGAGTTGATCGCGCTCAGGCTAAAGAACGGACGGTTTAGCTGCCTGGATATGATAAACGCCAAGGTTGTTTTACCTACACCGGGCGGCCCCCACAAAATTAAAGAGGGAAGATTGCCGCTTTCAATCGCAAGCCTCAGGATCGCGTCTTTTCCTACAAGATGCTTCTGCCCTACATAATCGTCCAGCCCTGCGGGACGCATGCGTTCTGCTAAAGGAGGAATCGTCGCCATTCAAGTAATTATATTGTTCGTATTTTTTCTGATTTGCCCACTCTTAACTTTCAACCGTCCACTCTCGACCCGTGGTTAAATCCCCATTTCTTTATCCTGAAAATCTTGCACGAGTTCTATGGCATTTGATATAGAATCAGAAATGATCGACACAAGCGAGCCCGCCGGCGCATTTTTTACCGCGTGCTCAAATGCCTCAGTACCTTTATTGAGAATAATAACGCTGATATCCGGTTTGATCTCTTTCAACCCTTCTGTGAGTAATTTAATTATTTCCTCACGAGTTCTTCCTCTCATATATTTTTCCTGACAGATAATTATATCGTCAAACATTTGTGCAGATATCCTTCCGATTTCCCTGATATCATCATCCCGCCGGTCGCCTGTGCCTGAAATTATTCCTATGCTTTTGGCGATCTCGAGGGTATCTACAAATTGTTTCACACCCCTCATTCCATCAGGATTATGCGCATGATCAACAAGGATCTTGAATTCTTTGGTCTTGAAAAGATTCATTCTACCCGGAGTCTGCGCTGCCGAAGGTATGAAGGTCTCGAGCGACAAACGTATATCCTCAATCTTAAAGCCCCAGACAAAAGCCGCCAGACTAGCAGCTAGTGCATTTTGAGTCATAAAACTTACTGTGCCGTTAAAGGTGATGGGGATATGGGTAACTTTTTCGATCCGTATTTTCCAATCACCTTTCTTGATAGTTATGTAACCATTCTCATAAACTGCAGCAATTCCTCCTTTGCGGCAATGTTCCCTGACTTCCGGATTTTTCTCATCAAGGGTGAAATAGGCGAGATTGCAATGTATATTCTTCCCAATATTAACGCAGTGCTTATTGTCTGCATTTAAAATGGCCCATCCTTCGTTTTTTATTGATTTTATAACAACCTCTTTAACTCTGGCCAGGTCTTCCAGCGTGTGGATGTCTGATATTCCAAGATGATCTTCCTGGATATTCGTAATAACGCCGATGTCGCAATGGCCGAATCCTAGACCGGAGCGTAAAATTCCACCTCGGGCGGTCTCAAGAACAGCAAATTCTACAGTTGGGTCTTTCAAAACAAATTCCGCACTCAAGGGACCCGTTGTATCGCCCTTCAAAAGCATCGAGTTTTGAATATACACACCATCGGATGTCGTATATCCCACTCTGTAGCCATTGTTT
>NZ_JBBJNI010000059.1:0-23048 GCF_037719425.1 Daejeonella sp.
AACCGTTTGTCCTAATCCATGAAACTAAAACTCAGCGTTTTTTGGCGTCCTTGGGAAAGGAATCACGTCCCTGATATTAGTCATACCCGTAACAAACAACACCAGGCGCTCAAATCCAAGTCCGAAGCCGGAATGCGGAGCTGTTCCATAGCGGCGCGTATCTACGTACCACGACATTTCCTTATTGGGTATATCAAGATCTGCCATTCTTTTTTCCAGTTTGTCAAGACGTTCCTCGCGCTGTGATCCGCCGACGATCTCACCTATGCCCGGAAATAGGATATCCATTGCCCTAACTGTGGTCCTTCCTTCTGCATCAGGCTCGTTCAAACGCATATAGAACGATTTAATCTCGGCAGGATAATCTGTTAGTATTACAGGTTTTTTGAAGTGCTTCTCTACAAGGTAACGCTCATGTTCTGATTGGAGGTCGGCACCCCATTCATCAATAAGATACTTGAATTGCTTTTTCTGGTTAGGCTTGGAGCTTCTTAAGATACTAATTGCTTCAGTATAAGTCAGGCGTTCAAAATCATTGTCAAGACAGAAATTCAATTTTGCTAACAGGTCAAATTCAGAACGTTCGTTCTGCGGCTTTTGCTTTTCTTCTTCCAGCAAACGGGATTTGAGGAATTCAAGCTCATCAGAACAGTTGTCAATAGCGTATTTAATCAGGTACTTTAAAAGCTCTTCCGCCAGATCCATGTTATCATTCAGGTCGCAGAAGGCCATCTCAGGTTCTATCATCCAAAATTCTGCCAGGTGACGGGTAGTATTGGAATTTTCTGCCCTGAATGTTGGACCGAAGGTATATATATCGCCAAAAGCCATTGCCGCCAATTCACCTTCCAGCTGACCGGATACTGTCAGGTTGGTAGCTTTACCAAAGAAATCTTCTTTATAGTTTATCGTTCCGTCTTCGTTACGAGGAATGTTGTCAGGATCAAAAGTAGAAACCCTGAACATTTCGCCAGCACCTTCGGCATCGGAAGCCGTGATGATAGGGGTATGCATGTAAACAAATCCCTTATCATTAAAGAACTTATGGACGGCATAAGCCAGAGCATGCCTCACTTTAAATACGGCATTGAAGGTATTTGTGCGAAAGCGCAGGTGGGCTATCTCACGCAGGAACTCAAGGCTATGCTTTTTTGGCTGCAAAGGAAATTTCTCAGCATCACTATCACCAAGGATCTCCAGCTTGCTTACTTTAATCTCCACGCGCTGGCCTTTCCCAAGTGACTCAATAAGAGCGCCCTCGATAGATATTGCAGCTCCGGTGGTCAATCTCTTAAGCAGGCTCTCATCGGTTGAATTAAAGTCTACTACGGCCTGGATGTTGTTGATGCTGGATCCGTCATTAATAGAAATAAACTGATTATTTCTAAAAGTTTTTACCCAGCCCATAACAGTTACCTGTTGCCCAAATTCTGTAGTATTTAAGAGATCTTTAATCCGTGTACGCTTAGCCATGTGTTTTTATTGAGCTGCAAAAATACAAATCGTTCTGTTAACCGCAACTGGGAAGGAGAAAGTATCAAGTATCAAGACACAAGCGTGTCATCGAAAGAGAGCCTCAGCAACAAAGACTCTGTCTACGATTAGCATCGTTTAGCGATGACCATGAAATTTAACGGAAATCCACCCCCTGCCCCCAATGTCATTAACTTAAGATTTGTACGGCTGCTGTGGTCTAGACGAGTATACGGAGATTTTTGGAGGTTCCAGCCTCCGCTGGAATGACAATGCCGTGTGGGAGATATGGGGAGATTCCAGCCTTCGCTGGAATCTAAGTGATCTTTATCTGATAGTGTTTACGTTTTAATCGTGTCTTCTGGCGCGGTAATTTTATGGTACAATTCCGTGCTGCGATTCCCGGAAGGCGGGAATCTCCCGATTACCCTAAAAAGTTTTGTCATTCCCACGAAAGTGGGAACCTCCCGTCCCTTAAGTTAATGACATTGCCCCTGCCCCCGCCAGCGGCGGAAAGCGTGATGCCTAAAAGGCTGTAAGTCCTAAAATACGTTTACCGTATTTAATTTCATCACTAGGGAGTCCTTTCAACAAAAGATGTGTCCAAACAGTAGCTGCCGGCAGGCAGGCTGGAACCTCCAATTGCCTGTTTTTTAATAGTACATCGCTATATAAACCAGTGCTGGCATTAATTAATCACAGCCTTTCAGATCAGAGGTAACCTCCATCTGATCATAAAACCCCTGCTTGTTGCCAAACGAGTTAGTAACGTATACAATGATCTGTGCGATGTCGATATCAGGCAAAGAAGCATTCCCGGGCATTTCAGTTTCGTAACTCACATCATGAGCATCTGCTTTTTCAGAAAGGCCGTTTTTTATGATACAGGCTAGAATAGACTTGTTTTTAGATAGGCTAACGGTGTCTGTCAGGGGAGGATATAACCTGCCAAGGCCTTCGCCCTCTGCTCCGTGGCAATTCTGGCAGTTCTTTTCGTAAAGCCCTTTTCCATTAACAAAGTATCTTTGGTAATTGAGTTCCTGTTCATTGCTGCAGGCCTGAAAGAGTATTAGCCCTATGAATAAGAATGCTGAAATATAAAGCACCTTATTTCTCATTTAGCTTTTCTTCCGCAAGTAGCGTTTCCATATCAAGCATCATTTGCTTTACCTGGTCCCCTTTTGTCCCATCATAAGCTCCACGCAGCTGCTTTTTAGTGTCGACAAGAACAAACCAGCCCTGATGCACCAGGCCTTGCGGGTCTGCATTATCCTCGTAAGCTGCTACCAGGTAGCTTTTAGCTGAAATGTTAAAGATCGAATCTCTTGATCCGTTAACAAATGCCCATTTGCTGCTTTCCACACCAAGCTTAGTAGCATAGGCTTTTAGACGTGAGGGTACATCGTGTTTTATATCAATTGAGTGGGAAAGAATCTTAACGTTAGGATTATCCTTAAACTTTTTATAGACCTCCAGCATATTCCTATGCATAATTGGACATATGGTATTGCATGCTGTAAAGAAGAAATCAGCGATATAGATCTTATTGTCAAAATCCTTGTCGCTAATTACAACGTTATCCTGATTAAGATAACTGAAAGGCGGGATGGTCTGGTAAACTGTATCAACAACAGTTTTTCCGTCAACCGTATTTTCAACTGGTTCACGCTGTCCTAAGATGGGAAGCTTCTTTTCAGTTTTATTGGAGCAGGACTGAAGAATAAATAATGCAAGCAAAAACAACAATGTCTTTTTCATGCCGCAAATATACTCCCTTCAGGATAATAACGTTGCGCTTAAGCCGTCAGATCTGCCATAATTTTGTCTATCTTCTCGTCCTGCTCCTTGTTCTTTGCCGCAAAATCACCCTTGCTCTTTAACTCCGTTTTTACACTACAGTAAAACTTGATCTTAGGCTCAGTTCCCGACGGCCGCGCTGATATAATGCAGCCATCTTCTGTAATAAATTGCAACACATCAGATTTAGGATAATCCAGCTTCTTCGAGCTGCCTGAAATGACATCAGTTTCCTTACCAAGCTCGTAATCTTTGAGGGTCACTACTTTGGAACCACCAAGGCTAAGTGGTGTATTTGTGCGGAAGCTCTCCATCATTGCTTTTATCTCTTCGGCTCCTGTTTTACCCTTTTTAGTGATGGAGACGAGCTTCTCTTTATAGAACCCGTATTTTTGGTACATATCAAGCATCGCCTGGTAAAGGCTGCTTCCTTTGTCTTTATAGTAGGCCGTCATTTCAGCGATAAACGCGCAGGATATAACGGCATCCTTATCCCGTACAAGTTCACCCACGAGGTAGCCGTAACTTTCTTCTCCGCCAGCAATGAATGTTTTCTTGCCCTGAAGCTTAGTCATTAGAGCGCCAATCCATTTAAACCCTGTCAGTGTCTCATAGAAGTCCACATTTTTAGACTTAGCAATATCAATGATCAGGGGAGTGGTGACAATCGTTGAAACGATATACTCATTACCGGTTAATTTGCCCTGATCTTCCCAAACACTCAGCATGTAATTGATCAGCAAGCTGCCGGTCTGGTTTCCGTTAAGGAGGATAAACTCCCCATCCTCATTTTTGACAGCTATACCAACGCGATCGGCATCAGGATCTGTAGCTAATACAAGATCAGCATCTATTTCCGCAGCCTTAGCCAGGGCTAGGGTTAACGCCTCTTTTTCTTCAGGATTTGGGTAAACGACTGTAGGGAAGTTACCGTCAGGGGTGGCCTGCTCTTCTACTATAGTGACGTTTGTGAATCCGAACTGCTTTAGCGCTTTTGGTACCAGTGTTATACCAGTTCCATGAATTGGTGAGAAAACTATTTTAAGATCTTTCTGGCGTGCGATCGCATCCGGGGAAACCGAAAGCTCAGTGATCTTGTCTAAATACAGCTGGTCTATTTCATCACATATCAATTCGATATTTTCATCAACACGGTTAAACTTAACATTGTCGATGCTCCCTACCGCCGCAACTTCGTCCATTACCATCTTGTCGTCGGGTGCTGTAAACTGCCCGCCATCGGCACCATATGCTTTATACCCGTTATATTCTTTAGGGTTATGAGATGCAGTGATCATCACGCCGCTTTTACAGCCCAAATGCCTGATGGCAAAAGATAGTTCAGGAGTAGGGCGGAGCTCCTTGAAAAAGTAAACATGGATGCCATTTGCAGAGAAAACCTCTGCTGTAACATTCGCAAGGAAATCCGACAAGTTCCGGCTATCATGAGCGACAGCAACCTTAATCTTCTCGCCCGGGTATTTCTTAAGAAGGTAATTGCACAAACCCTGGGTAGCCGAGCCGATAGTATATTTATTGACGCGGTTTGTTCCCGGCCCCATTGTTCCCCGAAGTCCCCCTGTTCCGAACTCCAGATCACGATAAAAGGAATCTGTTAGCTCTGTATATGACTGTTTATCGAGTAAATCTTGAATTCTGGATTTGGTATCAGCATCATAGCTGCCTTCCAGCCATTGATTTATTCTATTTGAGACAGATGGTTCTAAGTTTTGCATGAAATTGTGATTCTTTTCCTAATATATTTCTAGATAACCGCGAATTAGAGTCTTTGTTGCCAATTAAGTTCAACTAATGGCAGAATTTTAGCGTCTTTTTCTTATTTTTAGCCGCGCATTGCACAAGTATAAAAATCATTTGCTGCAATCTAAAATTCAACAATTAAATGAAGGTACTAAAGTTCGGAGGAACGTCAGTCGGCAGTCCCGATCGCATTAAAAAATTATTAGACATTATCCAACCGCAGGATAGACAAATTGTTGTCCTATCTGCAGTTTCAGGAACTACCAACAGCCTCCTCGAGATCGCCGAGGCTTATCTGGCCGGAGATAAACAGAAGGCTTCTGATCTCACCAATGTCCTCAAGGATAAATATGACATCTTTATCAAGGAGCTTTTTTCTACTGAAGAAGGACTGGAGAATGGAAAGGAACTGATTGAGTATCATTTCAACCTTATTTCATCTTTCGCCAACGAGCATTTTACGACAATAGAGGAAAAGGTCATCCTTGCACAGGGTGAGCTGATTTCAACAACATTATATCATATATATCTTACAGAAATAGGTGTAAGATCACGGCTCCTTCCTGCATTAAATTTCATGAAGATCGATGAGGATAACGAGCCTGTAATCGAATATATTACTGAACACCTGCAGCCCCTTATCGATGAAGATCCGTCCGAGACGTTATTTATCACCCAGGGATATATTTGCAGAAATGCATTTGGTGAAGTTGATAATTTGAGAAGAGGAGGCAGTGATTATACCGCTTCTCTTATAGGAGCTGCAATCCGTGCGGAAGAGGTCCAGATCTGGACTGATATCGACGGTATGCACAATAACGACCCGCGGGTTGTTAAGGGAACAAAGCCAATTGCCCAGTTGTCGTTTGATGAAGCTGCCGAGCTGGCCTATTTCGGCGCTAAGATCCTTCATCCCCAAAGTGTTTTCCCTGCCCAAAAATATAAGGTGCCGGTTCGCTTGCTTAACACGATGGAGCCTGAGGCTGGCGGAACACTCATAACTAATGACAGCGAGCGGGGGAAAATAAAATCCATTGCCGCTAAGGATGGAATTACAGCGATCAAAATCCAGTCGAGCCGGATGCTTCTTGCCTATGGTTTCTTAAGACGTGTTTTCGAAGTTTTTGAGAGATACAAAACTCCAATCGATATGATCACTACATCCGAAGTGGCTGTATCTGTTACTATCGACGAGACGCGTTACCTTGACGATATTATAAAGGAGCTGAATAATTTCGGTACGGTTGAAGTGGACAGTAATCAAACCATAGTTTGTGTTGTAGGCGACTTTGGTGCCGACAAGCACGGCTATGCGTCGCGTGTTTTCGAGGCGCTGAAGCATATTCCTATCAGGATGATATCTTATGGCGGAAGCAGCTATAACATTTCAATGCTGCTAGACGACAAGCATAAGGTTGAAGCACTTCGCTCACTTCACAGTCGTTTATTTGAATAACCTTGCATCAGTTCAGCCCAAAAGGCTGATAGAAAATAGATATGTTAGATCAGAACACATTAACGCGTTTTGAGGCGTTAGAGACCCCGTTTTATTATTATGATTTAGAGCTGTTGCAGAGGACATTAGCTTCCTGCAAATCTGCTGCAGACAAGTATGGGTTTCATGTACATTATGCTTTCAAAGCTAATTTCAACGAGCGCGTACTGAAAGCCATACAACAAATAGGATTCGGCGCAGATTGCGTGAGTGGCAACGAAGTCAAAAAGGCAATAGAGATTGGATTCGATCCGGGTAAAGTTGTGTTTGCTGGCGTTGGTAAAGCGGATAGGGAGATAATTGAAGGATTAGACAATAATATCTACTGCTTTAATGTAGAGTCGGTCCAGGAACTTGGAATTATTAACGAGCTGGCTGCTAAACGCGGAAAAACTGCCCGTGTAGCTATAAGGATCAATCCTAATGTTGATGCACACACGCACCATTATATTACTACCGGCCTGGAAGAGAATAAGTTTGGTGTTAATCAGTGGGAGCTTAAAGCATGCGTGGAGGAGTTAAGAAAGTCGGCGAATCTAAAACTGATTGGTATCCATTTTCATATTGGTTCGCAGATAACAAATCTTGATATATTTAAGAGCCTGTGTGTGAAGGCAAACGAACTCAGCCAATGGTTTGAGGAGCATGGTTTTCAGCTGGAAATATTGAATGTTGGCGGCGGCTTTGGGGTAGATTATCATAATCCAGATGAAGCAGCTGTTAATGACTTTGAGAGCTACTTCGAGATATTCGATAAGTTCCTCGACCGAAAACCTAACCAGGAGGTACATTTTGAGTTAGGCCGGGCTTTGGTTGCTCAATGCGGTAACCTGGTCAGCCGGATATTGTATGTAAAGAACGGACTGAAAAAGAATTTCCTCATCCTTGATGCTGGAATGACCGAATTGATGCGGCCGGCACTCTATCAGGCCTATCACAAAATAGAGAATGTTAGCGCTGATAAGAACGGAGAAACAGTGAAGTACGACGTAGTCGGGCCCATCTGCGAAAGCACAGACTGGCTGGGCAAAGAAGTTGAGCTTCCTGTATCTAAACGGGGCGATATCGTTGTACTTAGAACAGCTGGTGCGTATGGCCAGGTAATGGCGTCCGGTTATAATTTGCGGGATATTGTAAGGTCGGAGTATTCGGGGTAGGAGAATTAAGTATCGAGTAGTTAGTATCTAGTATCAAGACCGGGGGCATAGAAATTTTGGCACCTATGCATTATCGTAACCTAAATATACTTCAGGGCCGTAATTTAATATAAGCAAGATAATCATATCCGTCTTCTTTACTGATACTGAGGTAGTAGGTTTGCTCTTTAGGCACTTCGAAACATAACCATCCTGTTTTCTTTATTTTAGGCCCACACTCTTCTACAGAAATTAATTTAGAACCGTCCAAACTCAACGCTGTACTACCTTCGGGCGAGATATTGTATTGATTACCATCCTCATCTCTTAAACTGAATTGCCCATTATACAATTTTCTTGGTTCGTAGCTTTCGTTAGTATAATCTAGTTTAATGATGTAATAGACCCCGTCAGCAGTTTTATAATTGTAATCGGTTCCTAATTCTTTATTAAATCCGGTAGCTCGTATTTTGAATTTAAAATCATTAACTCTGACCGTATCGGTAGCTAAATATTGTGCCGGTGTGGATAAAGTTGAAACACTGTCTGTGGGTTCTATATTTACAGTTTCTGAAGATCCACAAGCGGATAAACTTAGGAGTATCACTCCCAGGATATAATTTCTCATTTGTCGTAGATTGAGATAAAAAAGACGCAGCTGATAAATCTTATTTTATGTTTTTTCTTGTAAATATCGAAAAAGTATAACTTATTTGCCCAGATATTATTTACTATGGATTACGAACGATTTCATAAACCAATATTACAAGCTTTTGCTGAATCGCCTTTAGCTATTTTAAGTGTACAAATAGAATTTGAAAATCGCTTATCTGAATTTATAGTGGAAGAAACTAGTGTTAAATTGTGGTAGCATTACTAAAGTTACGCATTATATATCTGAGAGAGGACCGGGTGACGATAATGTACAGGTGCCGAAATTTTAAAAGGGAATTAGCTCTTTTGAAAGCCGGCAGTAAACTGTTATATTAGGATTAAAGTAGTCTTTGGTACCTTGTGGGGTAATGCCCAGTTAAGGCTTAGTCAATGCTAAGCTAACCTTTCAACGTAGGATCAACGTAGGATCAACGTAGGATCAACGTAGGATCAACGTAGGATGAACGTAGGATGAACGTAGGATGGTGAACGCTTAGCTTATGCTTAAAAGTGAGCATGAGTTGGGCTAGCCTCAAGGTTGCTCTGGCTATGAGATTAAAAACGTGATTATGGCGCGTATTAAAAAAAACGTTCTTGTGCAAGGCCTCAGCGGTCAGATAAGCAAGCAAGTAGTGTTAAAAACCTACGGGGATAAGACTTTTTTATCCAGTTATCCGGACATGAGCAATGTTACGTTTAATGAGAGCCAGAAGGCTGAACAAAGCTTGTTTGCGAGAGCAATAGCTTATGCTAAGTCTATTATTAGAGATCCTCAAAAGAAAGCAGCTTTCCAGGCTACTATCGAACCTGGTCGCAAAGTGTATAATGCTGCGATATCAGCCTATCTGAAGGAGCACAAGAACAATAACGGCTGATTCCATGGGAGCCTATTTCCCAGAATCGTGAATAAGTTAAAAAGGACTATCCGTGCTATTATCCGCCCAGTCTTGCTACCTGATACTTGCTACCTGATACTTCTTTCTTTGCTATTCAAAAGCACTAATTCCCGTTACATCCATCCCTGTAATCAATAAGTGGATATCATGAGTTCCTTCATAAGTAACTACGGATTCCAGGTTCATCATATGGCGCATCACCGGGTATTCTCCGGTAATTCCCATTCCTCCCAGGATCTGGCGTGCTTCGCGGGCGATATTCATTGCCGTTTCCACACTGTTACGTTTAGCCATGGAGATCTGTGCAGGTGTTGCGCGGTTCTCGTTTCTTAATACACCGAGCCTCCATACCAGCAGCTGGCCTTTTGTGATCTCGGTGATCATTTCAGCCAGTTTCTTTTGCTGTAATTGGAATCCGCCAATAGGACGGCCAAATTGAATGCGTTCTTTTGAATAACGCAGTGCAGTGTCGTAGCAATCCATAGCAGCACCGAGAGCTCCCCAGGCGATGCCATAACGAGCCTGGTTAAGACAACCCAGCGGACCTTTCAGGCCGGAGACATTGGGCAGCATATTTCCTTTAGGGATTTTAACATTATCAAATACTAGCTCGCCACTGGCTGATGCCCTGAGGCTCCACTTGCCGTGGATCTCGGGAGCAGTAAAGCCTTCCATTCCTTTTTCTACGATCAGTCCTTTTATAACGCCTTCTTCATTCTTAGCCCATACAATAGCGATATCGGCAAAGGGAGAGTTGGAGATCCACATCTTAGCGCCGTTAAGCAGATAATGGTCGCCTTTATCTTTAATATTGGTTGTCATGCTGCCCGGGTCAGAACCATGATCAGGTTCAGTCAAACCGAAACAGCCTATAAACTCACCGGAAGCCAGCTTGGGTAAATACTTCTTCTTTTGTTCTTCAGAGCCATAGGCGTATATAGGATACATCACTAAAGAGCCTTGTACAGATGCGGTAGACCGGATCCCTGAATCGCCACGCTCGATTTCCTGCATGATCAATCCATAAGAGATATAGTCAAGACCGGCCCCGCCATATTCAGCGGGAATAGTAGGACCGAAGGCGCCAATATCAGCAAGGCCCGGTATCAGGTGCTTAGGGAATTGTGCTTTCTGGGCGAAATCCTCAATCACCGGACTAACTTCTTTCTTCACCCAGTTGCGCACACTATCGCGAACAAGCTTATGCTCGTCGCTTAGTAATTCATCTATCAAATAGTAGTCAGGAGCTTCATACAGATCTTTTTTAGATGATCTGTGTATCGCGTTAAGCTTTTCAGTTTCTGATGGCATAAGGAATTCTTTTCGCAAAACTAATAAAATATGAGGAACGAGAGCAGGCTATAAAGCGGAAAGCTTAAAGCTTGAAGCTTAAAGCTGTTCGCTTCCGGCTTTCCGCTTCCGGCTTTCCGCTTTTATATTTCCACCGAAGAAACCCCCGCTTTCACCGAATATTTGTCTCGTCCTGCCAATTAACAATAGGCCAGGGGTGGATACAGCGGTACATTTGATCAACAAAACAAACAAAGAAAGTTTAAACCAAACAATTATGAAAACTATATACACTCTATCAACTATCGTACTTATCGCAATGACATTAAACAGTTCAGCTGACGATAAAATTAAGAACAGAGAGAATTCATCTCCAGTTTCTGTTGCACCTTTCATTTGGGGAGACCCTGAGGAAGAAGCTCCAGCGAGTTTATCGGAAGAGAACAATGTTCTGGTACCCGTGGCACCCTTTGTTTGGGGTTCTCCTGACGATGCTTTAAGTGTGAGTGAAATTAACAGGTTATCTGTCCCTGTAGCGCCATTTATTTACGGAAATCCCGATAACGAGGCGCCAGAAGGACTGGGATATATCGAAGTGAAAAACGCAAAAGTACCGGTAGCACCATTCGTTTTAGGAGATCCGGATACTGATGTACCGGCTGAAATTGTTGTTCTTGAAAACTGAAAACTGAAAGTTGAAGCTAACTTGGATCCCCTAAGACGATCTTCGTAACTCTTTCAGCTTTCAGTTTTCACCTTTCAGCTTTCAGTTTTTCACAGGCCTGCCCAGCATCCATCCGGCAACAGCACCAGCAGCAGCCATCATAATAGCAGAGCAAAGTGCATCAATAAAGATTCCCTCAATAGGAAACATATTCATTTGACCGAATACGATAAAGCAAGATCCAAGGGCGTACAAAAAGAATGCTATAGCCGCGTAGGTAGCGCCCCTGGCAGCTGTTACCACACCGGCTGAATTTAAGAGCCAGGCCAGTAATATTCCCCAGATCACACTTCCTACTCCAATTGCCCAGATGTCCCCCGGATCTTTCATAAGTCCCGGGTAGGTGGGCATCGCGGATGTAAAATAGTTGTCCATAATGATCCCATAGATCAAGAAGCCTGCGAAGAAAGCAACAATACCTGCTACAATCCCGCTAATTAATGTTTTTGTGTTCATGTTGTTGTGGTTTTGTGTTTAGTTAATAGAAAATTAATATTTTACTATGACAAATGCAATAGCTAGTTATATCTTTACATTATGGTTTGGAAAATAGTAAAAGACGAATTACCTGAGCAGGCAAAAGATGTGCTTTTGTTTGACGGCGGACAGATATATTTTGGGTATTACAGTGAAAAGTATCACAAGTTTGTTGTGGCAAATGATAAGGTCTCTCTGGAAGACTTTACTCATTGGATGACTCTGCCAGCTTTCCCTTCAAAATCCTAAAGGGACACCGGTCTTGCCGATGTAACACCATTTTATAGGTAGTTGTTATTTGCCCGGCATTGTTTTTGCAGAATAGCCGGACATGCTGTTGACCTGCTTTCACCTCAAATGAAGCATGCAGACATCGTAATAATTACGTCTAATATGAAGTTTAAAATAATATTAGCCTTGTTGGTGCCTTTTCTGTTTTGCATACCCTGTATGGCACAGAGCGCTGATGCAGTGCTTGGTGTGTGGCAAAGCGGACATGGAAGCGTCAGAGTACGGATCTTTAAGACCGGCGAAAATCATAACGGGAAGATAGTTTGGCTCAGAGAAGAGAATGATGAAGCGGGCAAGCCTAAAACCGATCAAAATAATCCTTCGGAGTCTCAGCGTAACCAGCCACTTATTGGCGTTGAAGCTTTAAGTGATTTCACTTATAAAGGTGCCGGAGTATGGGAAGGCGGGACGGTTTATGATCCGCGATCAGGCAAAAAGTATAGCTGTAAATTATCTATCAGCGAAAGCGGTGCTTTGGAGATCAGAGCTTTTATGGGTATCAGCTTAATAGGCATGACCCAGGTATGGACCAGAGTTAAATAGAGAATTGCTTAGAATAACCTACCAATCACACTTGTAAGTTTAACTTGACATAAAATGATAGACAAGACTCCTATTAAAATTATTGCTTTAATTGTTATTCCGCTCGCATTAGCCGTTGCGTTCCGTGTCTATAAAGGAGGCAAAGACGACAAATCAGGAAAAGGATCAGAGAAATCGGAGAAGACTGATCTTCTTGATGTTGATAAAGACCAGGATGCAAAGGTTCTTATCAGCTGGATCTTACCGAATGAACTGCATGAGGTTTCCGGTATTGCATGGCTTGACGCGGACCACTTTGCCTGTGTCCAGGATGAAGCTGGGACAGTGTACTTGTATAACACTCGTCAGAATAAAATAGACAAGGAGATTCCATTCGGGCCGAAGGGAGATTACGAAGGGGTTGCCGTCGTAGGAAACACAATATACGTCTTGCGTGCAGATGGGGTAATATTCGGTGTTGAAAATTATTCAAGCGATCAGCGAAAAGTTAAAATGTATACAACTACGCTCGCCAAGAAACAGGATAGTGAAAGCCTTGCCTATGACAAGAAAAATAACAGACTACTTGTAGCGGTAAAGGCAGCTGATCCTGGTAGCCAGGATTACAAAGGCATTTATGCATTTAACCTTGGAACAAAGACGATGTCAGAGACACCAGTTTATAAGATTGATCTCAACCATTCGATCTTTGAAGATGCTAAGAAGGCTAAAAATGCAATCAATCCTTCCGACATAGATATTCATCCTAAAACTGGAGAAATTTATGTGCTGGAGGGTACAAAACCCAAGCTTCTAATTATGAGTGCACAGGGCGTAATACGGTCGTTATATAAACTGAAAGGCCCTGATTTTCCTCAGCCGGAAGGCTTGTCGTTTGGCCCGGATGGAAAGATGTATATATCTAACGAGGGTGGTGACGGTGAGGGAAATATACTACAGGTCGAGCTGAAAAATAAATAGTCGCCGCTTGTTGATCAAAGCCGAATTACCGGACATTATGAGATGGAATGAAAGGCTTTAAATGCATTTAAACATCATTATTAAAAAATTTAGCAATTACAAAAGCAGTTAAGGAAACTTTTTTGTCCTATAGATGTTGAGGTATTAACTATTTATTAACTAAACAGAGATTCAATGGAAACCCTTAAACCAATTAACCTAAAAAGCTTGTCAGCAATCTTTTTTCTAACCCTTACCAGTTTAATGGTAAATGCACAGGATAGCACAAGCTCGTCTACAACAACGCGATCCAGCAGTTCGGTAACTACAGAAACTACAACCGTGGAGCCTTGGGTATGGATCGTAGGAGCAGCAGTTCTTATAATCATAATTGTTGCTTTAGTGCGTAGTAACAGCAGCAGCACTGCTTCTAGTTCAGGAACGACAGATCGCGTTACAGTAACTAAAAAGGTTGAGCGCGAAAATGATGTTTAAATCTTTCACGATTTAACCTGGCCAGACGCCAAATAAAAAGCCCGGATATCTATTAGATATCCGGGCTTTTTATTTGGGGGGTAATATCTATTGGGCGATAACTTTGATAAGTGATCCCTGTGCAACGCGGTCAGTTAAGTTCATTCCGTTGAGTATTGAAACTTCTTCCAGGCGATTTTGAGGGACACTGTAACTGGTTAGCGCCTGTTGCAGAGTTCCGGCCTGCTTAACAGATTTTATTCTTACCCGATCAGCTAGCTTATTGATCTTTTGAGCATCACTAAGTTGTCTGAAACTCTTCATGCTCTGAGAGAAATATTGAGCATAGTTATTAAAGTCGTTGGGAGATGAAGCTCCAAGTATCATATAAATATTTCCTCCATATTCGATCAGGTAGGTCATAGTCCTGGCGCTAGAAGCCTGTCCTTGTTGCTGTGGTTTTACATCAGCTACCATATAGATAGCGTTCAGGCCATTCACGCTTACCCGGTTGGATTCAAGTACCTGTAAATTATTTTGCTGAACCACGGCATTTGCAGCCTCATCAAGAGATTTTGCCGGTGCCAGGGTCATCATCATCAAAGCTCTGCCGTCTTTTGGTGCCATCTGCACACGCTGCGGGGTGTTTTCGTAGTTCCAGCCTTGAGGTACGGCAAACTGAAATTTCAACGCAGGATGATAAAATACGTTGTTTTCCAGGTAACCACCTTTTGGATCTTCACCATAAATAATTCCATCAATCTTTCTCAGGTAACTATCGCGATTAATCTGGGGATTGGTAAGGTTTAACTTTTTCTTCCATTCCACAGATAAATTATTGACTGCAACATTCCTGTCGGCCGGATTTGGGTGTGTAGATAAAAAGTCAGGAAGCTCTCCTTTTCCGGTTCCTGCACTTTTCCTTTCCAGCGTGTTAAAGAAACCAGCCATCTCTGATGCATCGTATCCTATTTTAGTTGAGTACTCGACGCCCAGATCATCCGACTGGCGCTCAGCATCTCTGCCAAACTTTAGAAACAGCACGCCTAGTCCCTGCGATAAAGGTTGAGCAAATTCGCCGAGCTGAGGAACCAGTATCATACTGCCAATCAATCCAACTTGTCCGAGCATAGCTTTAGCTTGCTGCGATACGGTATGCCTTGCTGTTATATGTCCTATTTCATGTCCCAGGACACCCGCAAATTCAGCTTCATTATTAAAGTGAGCCATTATTCCTCTTGTAAAGTAAACATAGCCACCTGGAACAGCAAAAGCGTTCAAAACTTCAGAATCAACAATCTTAAATTCGTATTGAAGGTTTGGACGGTGCGACACAGCTGCCATAGCTTTGCCTTTCTGTGTAATAAAGGCCTGAAGATCCGGGTCTTCATACAGGCCATATTGTGCTATGATCTGGGGATCTGCTTCTTTTCCCATTGCAATTTCCTGCGCCTCAGACATCAGGACAATTTGCTTTTTCCCCGTTACGGGATTCACTGCGCAGGCATTAACCAGAAACAGTGAGCCGGTTAAAAAGCCAAATAAAATAGATCTTTTCATAGTAAGTGTGAGTAAGCGTTTTAAGTAAATAATTAAGTGATTAGTTAGTATTTTAGTTGAATGCCGTTAGGCTCCTTTGCGGGAACTCAGGCTCTCCATTAATTGAGAGTATAAGTCGTCGCTCGAAGCCTTTTCTGGTTTAAGCTTTTTGATGGACGGCCTTTTACCCTTCGCCTTTGCCTTGATGATCTTAAGCAGGTCGCTTGTATATTCATCCTTAAACTGGTCTATTTTAAATTTCGACGTATATTGATCTATAAGTGCCAGGCCGACATCCAGCTCCTTTTTGTTGATACTTATATCAGTCGGGGTCAGGATATCTTCCATTGATCTTATCTCTTCTGCGAACCTGATCTTGCTGATTACGATCACTTTATCCAGTGCATGAAGTACACACAAATTTTCGGTGCTGCGAAGTACAAACCGGCCGATTCCGGCTTTCTTTGACTTTAACAGTGCCTGAAGTAAAAGGGCATAAGCTTTCCTTCCCTGCGTTTCCGGTTCGGAATAATAAGAGGTTTCATAATAAATTGGGTTGATTTCGTCTATACCAACGAAATTTTCCAATTCAATCATCTTAGTCTTTTCAGGACTGGCATCTTCGAAATCCTGATCATCAAGAATAACATAATCATCGTCAATGGCATATCCTTTAACGATCTTTTCATAGGGAACTTCTTTTCTGGTTTTCTCGTTGATCCGTTGGAACTTTATTCTCGAATGATCTCTGCCGTCAAGCATATCCATATCCAGGCTGCTGTTTTGAACGGCTGAGTATAATTTTACCGGGATGTTTACAAGGCCAAAACCTATTGAACCTTTCCAAATTGCTCTCATAATATAAGGCTCTTTAGATTGAACATTCTAATAATGAAATGGTTTGCCCATTCCCCCAGGACCAGAAATTACTTTGCCGGTTTGATCCGGCATTTTACCGAGTATCTGATTGGCTTAACCTAATAGTCGTTGGAGGGTGAAGGGTGTGAAGGTACTTTTGATCAAACAAACAACAAACCCTATCATGAAACACTTAATAATTTTAGTATCAGCATTAGTATTTATGTCAGCATCTGTTCACGCCGACGATTTCAAAAAGACTAGAAAAAATAAGAATCAGGCAGTCGCAGCAGCACCTTTTGTATGGGGAGATCCGGCTGAAGATGTACCTTTGGAACTGGCAGCACCAGATGTTGCGAAAATGCAGGTTCCTGTCGCGCCTTTTGTATGGGGAAGCCCGGAAGACGTATTTCAGATAGTTGAAAGCATCAAGCTGAAGAACGCGGCAGTTCCGGTTGCGCCGTTCGTCTTCGGAAGTCCGGATGAGGAAATTTCTCTTGATCTGTAAACGTCTTTAACAGTCCGGAACAGTTAAGTAACGATGTGGGGGTCGCAGTCCTGCTACAACTCTCTGACCCAGATATTTCTAAAGCTTATAGCCAGGCTAGGATCGCCATGGTCCTGCAATTTGATCGGAGTAGGCCCGTGTTTTTTATAAACCGGTGCACCGATGTAAGCAGTTTCTCCTTTGAGCTCGATATTGTTCTGAATGAGAACCCCATTATGCAGAACAGTAACTCTCGCTGGAGATTTGACAGAGCCATCATCATTAAACACCGGTGCTGTCCATACCACATCATACGTTTGCCACTCACCAGGCTTTCTTGATGCATTTACCAAAGGAATAAATTGTTTATAAATGCTTCCAGCCTGACCGTTGCTATAGGTAACGTTATTATAAGAATCCAGAACCTGCAATTCATAACCTCCATCTCCGGTACCGGTTGATGCAAGAAATAGACCGCTGTTTCCGCGCGCTTGCCCATCACCGGTAATATTCACAGGGATCTTCCATTCAATATGAAGCTGATAATTTGTAAATGACCTTTTAGTTTGGATATTTCCAGTGCCTTTTTTGACAGTGAACATGTTATCAATAACCGTCCATTTGGCCGCTGATTTGTCCTTTACTGTCACCCAGTCATTCAGATTTTTACCATTAAATAAAATGATTGCATCATGCGGAGCGACCTGAGTATTTACCGGGGCAGCTATGATCTTCGGAACCGGGGTCCACACTTCTGTGTCTTTAGGATTTCCACCCTGAGCATTTGCGAGATGGGCTGTCAGCAATATAGCGGTAGTGAAACAGGAGAATTTTTTCATGGTCTGGATTTTAATGCAACCCAATATAACGAAACGAAACACTATGCTCAAAATACTTTATTTTTGTTTCATGGGAATGATCAGGCAAAAGGTAAGTTTAGAAGGTGTGCGATTTTTTGCATACCATGGTTTTTATCCTGAAGAGCAGATCCTGGGGACGGAATTTATTATTGACGTAGATACAGAGCTCGAGGTTTATTCAGCAGGAGAAGACGAAATCTCCAATACTGTGAATTACGAGAGGTTGTTCAATATCGTGTCTGAAGAAATGAAAACACCCCGTAAGCTTCTTGAAACTGTCGCCCATGCTATCCTTGAACAGATCAGGCATGAGTATTTAGCCGTTAAACACATTCGTGTGCTTATCCGTAAGATGCACCCCCCCTTGGGCGGGGACGTTAAGAATTCCGCAATAGAACTAACCTATAACCGCTAAATGGCATTTAACAGAATATCAGATCAGCTTCTTAAGCGATTTACTGAGATAGTAGGAGAAGAAAACATTTTTACGGATCGGGATAAGCTCGAGAAGTATGCTCATGATGAGACGGAAGATCTTGTTTTTTATCCTCAGGTTGCAGCAAGTCCGGTAAATGCCGGTCAAATTTCTGAACTATTGAAATTGTGCAGCGAGAACATGATACCTGTTACACCGCGTGGTGCCGGAACGGGACTTAGCGGCGGCGCACTGGCGGTTCATGAAGGTTTACTGATGTCAACGGAAAAACTTAATAAGATTATTGAAATAGATGAGCGAAACTTTCAGGCGACTCTTGAAGCCGGGGTTATAACCGAAGAGTTCATGAACGCAGCGGCCGAGAAGGGATTGTTTTATCCGGTTGACCCTTCAAGTAAAGGTTCTTGTTTCATTGGAGGTAATATCGCCCATGGAAGCGGCGGTCCAAGAGTTGTTAAGTACGGAACGATAAGGGAGTATGTTTTAAATCTGGAGGTAGTTTTGCCGGATGGGGAAATTATCTGGACCGGCGCCAACACCCTTAAATATGCTTCGGGATATAATCTTACGCAGCTGATGATCGGATCGGAAGGAACGCTTGGTATTGTCACCAAAGCGGTGCTGAAATTGATACCAATGCCTACTCAAAACCTGGTAATGCTCGCTTCGTTTCCTACTAACGAAGAAGCCTGTGCCGCTGTTTCATCTATATTTATGACCGGAGTTACTCCATCAACATTAGAGTTTATGGAAAGGAGAGGTGTCGAGTGGGTAATTGAATACGACCATTTTCAGTTTTATCTGAAACCCGGCATTGAAGCCTTTTTGATGATCGAAGTAGACGGTGACGATATGGATCTCTTAATGATCGAGGCTGAAAAGATTAACAGAGCATTGGAAGCCCATGGTTGTGCAGACGTTCTGCTGGCAGATACTTCGGCACAAAAGGAAGCTTTATGGCGGATGCGGCGCACTATGCCGCTGTCTGTGAAGTCGAATTCAATTTATAAGGAAGAAGACACTGTTGTTCCACGCGCTGAGCTGCCCAGGCTAATTCATGGAATAAAACAAATAGGTTTGCGTTTCGGTTTTGATTCTGTGTGTTATGGGCATGCCGGAGACGGCAATTTGCACGTTAATATTATTAAAGGAATTATGAGTGATGCCGACTGGAATACGAAACTTAAGGAAGGTATTCGCGAGATATTCGAGCTTACTGTTTCCCTCGGCGGAACAATATCCGGTGAGCATGGGATCGGTTTGGTACAGCGTGAATTTATGGGTATCAAATATTCGGAAGGCCATATGAATTTGATGCGGGGGATTAAAGGAGTATTTGATCCAAAAGGTATACTTAATCCGGGTAAAATATTCTAAAGAGGGAACGATTAGTTGCTAAACCTGAAATTCTGGAGATCGAACACTAGGAGTTTCAAAATCCCTCATTTTGTTCTTCTGGTATGCCGGGACAGGTACCGTCTTATTCAAATTATAATCATAAGCAACACAGCTCGTTAAACCCTTGGTGCAGATCTCTTCTTTCCCGTTGATCTTTTTTACAAGGATATATTCCACATCAAAGCTGCTGTTTCCAATCCTACAAGTTCGCACGTATGCATAAATCTCGTCATTGAGTAGAATCGGTTTTAGATATTCAATTTCCGATTTTCTGACGATGATTCCCACTTGTTTCCAATCCCACCTGATTATTTCTTTCCAATACACCGATCGGGCTATTTCGAAATAGGTTAAATATGTTGCATTATTCACATGCCCGAAAGCGTCGATGTCCGCGAATCGAATAGGAATTGATGTTTTATAATGATATCCCTCTATTGTGCACATGTCTCTCTGTCGTGTCTAAATTTAAAATAATGCCATTTTGTCATCGAACGGCTATGCATTCTGTACTGATAACACGATGGTATATCTATTGTTCTGTCCTCTGAGAAAATAATTACTAACAATTAGAGGATATAAAAATGACACTAGTAAAATTCACTAACGGGCAAAAAAATGGTGCCTTGAAATCACCTTATTCAGACGTTTTCGGTTCGCTTTTCAATCCGGAGCCATACTTGTCAAAAAGCTTAATTTCCCGTGTTCCCTCAGTTAACATAGGTGAACCGAGAATGAGTTTCATGTTGAGCTAGCGACGCCGGGATTGAAGAAAGATGATTTTAAGATCAATGTTGAAAAGGATCAGTTAACGATTTCTACAGATAAAAAGATAGACGCAGCAGCAGAAGCTGGGGCTAAGAAATACAACCGGAAAGAGTTTAACTATAATTCTTTTAAAAGAACATTCACTTTGCCTGAATCTGCCGACCAGGCAGACATACAGGCGGAATATACCGATGGGGTATTATTCGTAACACTCGCGAAAAAGGAAGAAGCTAAGATCCAGGTTAGAGAGATCTCAGTTAAGTAAATTTAAGTTTAGGTTTGTTGATTAGAAAGGCGGCTTGTTTATCAGGCTGCCTTTTCTTTTTTTCCAGTCAGCATCAAAAATTGTAGATTTGCCCCCATGCCGAGAGAAATTTTAGAAAATAAGCGGAAAGCGCTTAAAATAAACCTGGACGAAGCCATTTACGGAACATTTGCGGAAATTGGCGCAGGACAGGAGGTAGCTAGAAATTTCTTTACGGCAGGTGGAGCATCAGGAACTATTGCTAAAACAATGTCGGCATACGACATGGTATTTAGTAATTCCATTTACGGTGCAGAAGAATCAGGCAGGTATGTTTCTGAATCCAGGCTTGATAAGATGATCCGCCATGAGTACGGTTTATTGTCAGAGCGCCTTCATGGTCCGCAATATGAGAATAAAACTTTTTTCGCTTTCGCGGATACCGTTACTACCTTAAATTTTAATAAGACTAACGACCCGCATGGATGGCTGGGTATCCGCTTTCAGCTGACACCCGGCGGTGAACCTCATGAAATTGTCTTCCATGTCAGGTTGCTCGACAGTGATTCTAATCTTCAGCAGAATGTACTCGGCGTTCTCGGAGTAAACCTTGTTTATGCGGCTTACTATTACAACGATGATTTGCAGGCGATGATCGAATCGCTTGTAGATAATCTTTCAGTGGGATCTGTTGAAATTGACCTTATCAGCATTAACGGCCCGCAGTTTAAAAATGCAAACGACCGACTGGTTAATTTATATCTTATAGCAAAGGATTTTTCCGGTGCGGCCATCTTCGATCCAAAGGGTGAAGCCCGGCAGTCAAAAGATGTCCTTTACAAAAAGGACGTCATGATCCTTCGCACAAAATTTGGTCAGAAATCAACCCCTAATTTTGATTTGTTTAACCGTGCAGTTGAACAGTTTAAGCGGTCTCAAAAAGTGGATGATAAAAACATCGTCGTGCTGATAGAAGTCCTTATGACGAACTTTCTAGACGACACAGCAGAAATCGGCAATGAAGAACTGGAAAAATTTGCAAAGCGGGCAGAAGAGTTATGCGCTACCGGCAATCATGTGATAGTATCCGATTTTGCACGGAACCACAAGCTTGCTCAATACCTTTCAAGATGTAATCCCAAAAGTGTAGGTATCTCAACCAACATCTCCAATTTGAGAAATATTTTTAACTCTGAAAACTACAGCGAGAATTATACCGATGAACTGCTAGCCTATATAAGCGACCTGTTCAGTAAAAAGGCAAAATTATACGCTTATCCATATCTTGATAAAGCAAATAATCAGATCATCACTACCCGGAATATGCCCGTGTCAAAAGAGGCAAAACCACTATTCGAATTTCTGGTGCAAAACGGATATATTACTGATATTGATGAGTATGATAAGAAGGATGTGAAAACAGTGTAATGTGTTACCTGTTGCGAGTTGCGAGGACCGATTTAGACAATGGAAACGGGTGAGCTCACACTAAAGTGGGTATAAGGGCCGGTTGTACATGAATGGACTATTTGAGAATGAATTAAAACTAACCAAATAAAATAAATCATGAAAAACAGAATCTCCTACCTACCGCTTATATGCGGAGCTCTAATTCTATCATTTTGCAGCAAGGCTACTGATGTACCTGAGGTACAATCTAACAAGGCTGTTTCCAGTCCGGAAACGTCTGCTATTGCTGCCAGCACGTATGATGACCTGGTCCTATCTCATAACCCTTCTGGGTACTGGATGTTAACAAAAGGGTACCAGTCTGATGCGTCAGGCCATAATTTAACAGGCGCGTATTTTGGAGACGGCAGAGGCCAGGCGACGCTCCCCAATGGCGAAACCGCAAGCATTTTTAACGGTATAAATAATTATTTCCAGATCCCGGATAATAATCTCCTGGAGGTGACCAATACGGGCATTCTTACCATCGAGGCGTGGATGCGCCCGGACGTGCTTAATTATCCGGATACGGAAGGCGACGGTTACGTGCATTGGATGGGCAAAGGAACCGCATCAAACCACCTGTGGGTCGCCCGCATGTACAATGCAAACAGCCCCGACCGCCCGCAACGAATAAGCGGGTACTGTTTTAATTTAAGCGGAGGCCTTGGTGCAGGTTCGTACTTCCAGGATGCAACGTCAGTGGGCACCTGGATCCACTATACCTTAGTTATCAACACAGTCAACACCAGTTCTACCTACCCGACAGGATATACGAGGGTTTACAAAAACGGAGTGCTCCGTGATACAGACAGTTTAGAAGGATATTCTATCATTCCAGGAAATGGAACTGCTCCGATGCGGGTAGCAACAAGAGATTTGAATTCATTTTTTAAGGGTGCGATAGGGAAGGTGGCTGTATACGGCTATGAGGTATCAGCGGCGACATTGTTATCACATAATAATACGATGCGCGGCTTATAGCCCGGAGGTTTATAATAAAAAAAGCCATCTATCGGTGGCTTTTTTTATTCGTGCATAGTAAGAGGACATCACTTG
>NZ_JBBJNI010000060.1:0-22985 GCF_037719425.1 Daejeonella sp.
TAAACGCTACCGCATGGGGTGATATAGTGAATCGGTTACCAAATACCAGCCCCTTATATAATCCAAATGGTACGTATGCCTTTGGCAATGGGGTATTAGGCTGGAATTCACTTTCTGATCTATATGAAAGCGGATTTTACAGGCGATTACAAAATACGCTCGAATCTAACTTCGCACTCACCCAGAAACTGGGCTTTTTAACGAAGGGCCTGTATGTACGCGGAAAATATGCTATGTCTTTTGGTTCGGGATCTACTAAATATAATTATGAACAGCCTTCAATCTGGTCTTATAATCCAGCCACTCAAGCTTACAAACTAGAGCGCCCGGCGACTATTCCGCAATATAGTATTAATAGTAGTTTCCAGGATTATACAAGAACTCAATACACGGAGGCATCTATAAACTACGATCGTACTTTTAATGCAATGCACAAGGTTACTGCTTTGGCAGTCGCCATTCGGACAACTGATGAGATACACATTGCTCTTCCAAGATCATTTCAGGGTGTTTCCGGTCGTGTAACCTATGCTTTCAAAGACAAATACCTTATTGAAGGAAATGTAGGATATAATGGGTCCGATCAATTCAGTAAAGGTAACAGGTATGCTTTGTTTCCTGCCGGGGCCCTGGGCTGGGTAGTATCAGAAGAGAAGTTTATGAAAGAGAATGTCAAGGTGATCGATTTTCTTAAATTCAGAGGTTCTTACGGTGAGGTAGGGAATGACCAGATAGCTGGATTTAATTACCTGTATCGCTATGAATTTACCAACCCGCCGGCACCCGGATCTTCAAATACTAATCCAAGTTATTATAGTTTAGGAGTATCTCCTGTCGGTCAAGTCGGACTTATTGAAGGGACTCTAGGCAACGACAAGGTGTCCTGGGAGATTGCCAGGAAAGCAAATATTGGAGTGGATCTTCGATTATTTAAAAGCCGGTTGAGCTTTACGGGGGATATTTTCCAGGAAAAAAGGAGCAACATTCTGGCGAGGAGAAATGATATACCACTCTATACTGGTTTATTAAGCTCGAAACTTCCTGCGCTTAATATAGGAAAGGTTACAAACCGCGGTTATGAGATGGAATTGAGCTTCCGCGACAAGATTGGTCAGCTAGGGTTCAGCATCGGCGGTAATTATACATTTGTACGCAACAACATCGACTATATCGCTGAAAGACCTCAAAAATATGAATATCAGGCACAAGCTGGTAATCCGATAGGCCGGCCTTTCGGTTACATATGGACAGGGAAATTTTACGACACTCCTGATCTAACCAACTCTGCTGTAGCTAAACCTGTGGGAGCGCTTATTGCAGGTGACCTGATGTTTGAGGACTTAAATAAAGACGGGATCATCAATACCGACGACAGAAAATATATCGGCTATTCAGACCTTCCTGAAAAAATGTTTGGTGCTAATTTAGGTTTGGAATTCAAAGGATTTGACATTTCTACGTTCTGGCAGGGTGCATCTAACGTAAGCATCCGTCCTTCAGGACCGATAAGTAATGAATTTGGTCCGAATGTACAACCATTCCATAAAGAAAGCCGCTGGATTTACGATCCTTCGCGCGGACTGGATACCAGAGCAACCGCAACTTATCCATCCCTGCAGATCGGAGGGTCCGCTTATACAAGGGAAGCATCCAGCTTCAATCTTCTTAATGCGGAATACCTGCGCTTGAAAACTGCAGAGATTGGCTATACTCTTTCACAGGGATTAGCTAAAAAGCTTCGGTTAGCTAATGTAAGAGTGTTTATGAACGGAAGTAACCTGCTTACCTTTGATCATTTAGGTAAATACAACATCGACCCGGAATATTTCAGTTCTTTAGGATCGGCAAACGGGCAGGGAACCGGAGCATATTCGCCACAAAATAAGTTTTATGCTTTAGGGCTTAATGTTACATTTTAAGATAGATTTAAGACATAGTATATGAAGAAGATATTTGTAATAATCGCAGTTCTCATCACGCTGACTTCGGCGTGCAGTAAGGACGGAACTGACCTGTTAGACCCGGCAACCACAGGATTGACTGAGGGGGATGTGTTTGGCAGCCCGCAATACAGCGAACGTTTTTTACTGGATATCTACCGCCAGATAATTCCAGTTTTAGCACACACAGACTTTGCAGGACCACGCTGGCGTAACCTGGCTCACCTGGAAACAGCTACAGACAACGGATCAACAATTGTTAGCGGTAATGTCAATGTTCGGGATTTTAATTCGGGGTCGTGGACGCCCAATTCTACTGGCATGTTCTGGTACGCTGACTGGACTAATAACAATTCGGCCATAAGGGCTTGTAATTTGTTCCTGTCCCATATTGACAAGGTACCTGCGGATCCTCAGTACAATTTTGATGATAACACCCGGAAGATCCGGAAAGCTGAAGCGAAGTTTCTGCTTGCGTTCAATTTTGCTGAGCTCGCCAAGCAATTCGGTGGTTTGCCACTCTTGAAGAAGGTGGTGTCGCCGACGGACGCGGATATATTCATTGAAAGATCGAATTATGACGAAACGATAGCCTACATCACTCAGTTATGTGATGAAGCCGCTGCAGACCTTCCATTAGTACAGCCCGATGCTCAGCTCGGCCGGGCTACAAAGGGTGCTGCACTTGCCTTAAAAGCGCGGATGCTACTATATGCTGCGAGCCCCTTGTGGAATGATTCAGGTAGCCCAACCAATACCCCGGCTGGTGGAAAATTTGATGCAAAGAAATGGGAAACTGCCGCAAGAGCAGCGAAAGACCTTATTGCTTTGAATACCTACCAATTACACCCAGATATTGCATCACTTTTCATCACAAGGACAAATTCAGAAATTATTTTTGCTCGTATGCAGGAGCCTATGAGCTATCACAGTGCAACTCACGTTCCGTACACACTTTATAACGGAGCAGGTGCTTACGGTGTAGGTGGTGTAAATCAGGTTTCTTATAATATGGTTAAGGAGTACGAGGTTCTCAAAAACGGCGCGGCCTATTTCGTTGATGATCCTGCTTCCGGACACAACTTTCAGGATCCTTTCAAAAATCGTGATCCACGTTTTTACCGCGACTGCATTTTTAACGGTTCTAAAGTTTTTGGTAAAACAGCTGAATTCGGTAATCCGGAGCCTGGCCATAATAAATCCGGCGCACATAATATGGGTTACCTGAAGGAAACGCAAAATTATAACACGTTCGTTTATAGTGTAAAGTTCGCTGATCAAACGTTAAACGTTACCTGGGATGCCCGTTCAGCTGCTGCAGGAACCCGGGTTCATCAGAACTATCCATACCTTAGGTATGCGGAAGTTTTGCTTAATTATGCAGAAGCAATGAATGAAGCATTTGGCCCCGATGTGGATGCATTAGGGATTGGAAAGACTGCGCTCCAGGCGGTGAATGAGGTACGAACCCGTGCGAAATATCCAACCGGCCGTACTGAATATCTCGGACAAACAGGCGGTATGCCACCGTTAACGAGCGGCACTAAAGATCAGGTGCGTACAAAGATCCATCACGAGCGTCGTGTTGAGATGTCATACGAGGAACATCGCTTCTGGGATGTGCGCCGCTGGAAAGTTCTGCCGTCAACAATGACCGATATTAAGGCTCAGATTCCGATTTACAAAAAAGACGGAACGCTTGAGTATCAGATTAAAACAATAGATACCCGGTTTTTTGATACAAAAATGTACCGTATGCCAATACCGCAGTCTGAAGTATTAGCAAATCCAAAACTGGTACAGAATCCAGGTTGGTAATTTTGAAGAGTTTTTTGTAGTTAAGTATCGTCTAAGGAGGGGTAAAACCCTCCGCAAGACGTTGAGAAGAAAACAGGGCTTTGATCTAAGGATTACACGGATCACGGGCTAAAGAAATTAAAGATTAGCATAGTGTCGTTTGATGGGGTGCTTTACACCCGGATGGTAATATATATGGAACAGCAGGGGGAAAGTTATTTAAGGTGGATCCTGCAAGTGAGGAACTTATCTTTTTATTGGAGAAAGCATCCAGGCTCACCGTCGATAAACAGGGTAAGCTTTATTTCAGCAGGGGTACTCACCTTTGGCAATAAACCCTTGGGAAATAGAAATCCAGAATTTTATTTATTTAGGGAAATGGGTATATTGGGTACGTTAACGTATATATGAAAAAGCCAATTTCAAGAAGATATTTTATTGCTGGTTCCGGAGCATTGTTTGCCGGATTTGCTATGAATCTGCAGGCCGCTGACTTTTTAGCGGAGGAGCCGATAATCGACATCCATCAGCACACAGACTACGCTGGCCGAACCCAGGAGCAGATGCACGCCCACCAGCGCGCAATGGGAATTACGACAACTATTCTTTTGCCGGCAGGGCGGCCATTAAGCTATGGCTCAACACATTATGGCGTTAGTAATGGCCTGCAGGTTAAGGCTGGCGGAAACGAGATATGCTATAATTATGCTCAGTTGCATAAAGATGAGTTCACTTACGGAGCCTGCGAAGTACCTGACTTTCCGGGTGCAATACCCGAGCTTGAAAAATACCTGAAGCTGGGAGCGAAGGTAATTGGGGAACTGAAGTTTAATGTAGAATGCGACTCTCCTGAAATGCGCAAAATATACGAGCTCGCACAGGCGTACAATGTTCCCGTGCTTATGCACTGGCAATACAATATGTACAATAGAGGCTACGACCGTTTTCATAAGATGTTGAAGAAATATCCTAAGGTGAATTTTATTGGACATTCTCAGACATTCTGGGCAAATATAGACAAGAACCACACTGACCAGAATGTTTTATACCCTAAAACCAAAGTAACACCAGGCGGGCTTACAGACAGGCTGCTTAGAGATTATCCAAATATGTACGGTGACATGTCCGGAGGTTCAGGTCTCAGTTCTATGACCAGGGATGAAGATCAGGCTCGCGGGTTTTTAAGCCGCCATCAGGATAAATTGTTGTATGGCAGCGATTGCGATGATAAGGCTGGAGTAGGGGCGCCATGCCAGGGAGCAGCGACAATTGCAGCTATCCGGAGACTTTCCCCAAGTAAAGAGATTGAAAGGAAACTGCTGCATGACAACGCTAAAAAGTTGTTCCGGTTATAAGAACAAAATTGTATAAGGCAAATAAGATATAGGGCAAGCCCTATGTTGAACTGGCAAGACGCCTACTTTAACGCAGAGTGTTTCGCAGAGTTCGCAGAGAAGAAATCAAACCAAACGACCTCAACAAGCACTTTGTGAAAAACTTTGTGCTCTCTGCGCCTGTACTCTGCGCCCTCTGCGGTTAAACTTCGGTGGGTACGTATCCAGTGGTATATAGTAGACGTTAGTTACGATAACAATAGAAAATATAGTCCTATGAAGGAGAAAAACCCGCGGCGGGATTTTATCAGGAAAGTATCATTAACCGGTTTAGGCCTTGGACTTGTTAGTCCCTTTACAGAGGTGCAAGCTCATCCGGCAAAGGATGTAATTGTTCCGGCAGTAGTACCATCCTATAAACAATCGGGGCCATCCCTTCCGTTTATACCAACGCGCACTGCGAGCTGGTGGGTTACGATTAATGAACTCCAATGGTCTCAAAAAGGGGTTAGGGATGAGATCAAACGGAGGGCAGCAGCATTTGCTGAAGCTAAAATTGATACTGCAATTATTTTCGGGTGGCATATCAGGTTCGATTTTTCCAATTACTTCGGCGCCCTTCATGGTTATATGGCTGAAGTCGCAGATGAGCTTCATAAGTATAATATCAAACTTATGGATCATTACTCCTGTAACCATACAGAACGTCCGCGGGATAAAGCCGAGTTTGAAAGGCTGCATAGAGGGCAAAGGCATCATGTATTGTTATTTCATGACGAAGTAGCAAGGGATCAAGCACAATACGAAGGGCATTTTTTTAACGATATATGTGAAGTGGACCTGAGAGATGGCAGCAGGGGATATGCGAGGCAATACCAGATGGAGGCGTTCTGCCACAATAACCCGGGCTTCCTTGACATGCATGCTAAGTACCTTCAGCGTTTGCTTAAAGAAGTTCCTCTTGACGGCATAGAGGTAGATGATATGTGCGATTATGCCGGTTTAACTACCTGCGGATGTAAACACTGCCGTGCCAGATTTAAAAGGGATTATGGCCACGAAATCCCCCCTTTTACAGACAAGAGTTTTTTTGGCGATACCACTAAACCGATGTTGCAATGGGGTAATTATCAGAATCCGGTGTTCCGGGATTGGATACGCATGAAAACTGATGGGATCGTTGACCACGTCAAAATGATTAAGACCATATTGGGCGATAAGCCATTAATGTCATGCTGTTCGAGTACGGGTCCCATAATTCTTAACGCGGTTTCCCTGGACCTGGAAAAAATAGCTCCGCATCTTGATTTCTTTATGCTGGAGAATGTCGGCACCAATATAAAGGGTGTTGACTGGGTGCACATGGATGCTGAGGCTTTGAATCAGAAAGATATTGCTCAGTGGCGTGGAAATGCTGTTGCAATGGCGCTTAGTTATACAATTTATGAGATAGGCGGTTATTTTGGATGGACCCTGAGCCGGTTCTGGGGTGTAGCAAATTGGAGCAGTACGCTAACTAAGAGATTGGAAAAAGACCCTGAGGACGCGATGGAACAGGAAGATGTGATCAGCGCGACGAATAATTGGGAAGTAAAACATAGCGACCTGGATATCCGTGACGGTAAAGATATCGTCGAGATAAGATTGGTGAATAACAAGTTATGCAAGGACAATGGATACAAAGATGAAAAAGGAGTTGAGCACTGGTCTAAAGCCAGGGCATGGTCCGGGCATTTTGTTTATACGAATGTAGGATATCGCTTCCTTCGTTATGAAGAACTTGCTGATGCAGACGCACTTTCAAAAGAGAAAACTCCTGTTGTGATTGATGGGTCTGGGTGTATTTCAGACAAGCAGTTTAGTGCGATCAGTTCCTACCTTGCAAAGGGCGGAACTGCCTGGGTGGCCTTGCCATTCGGTACCCATGACGAGAAGGGTTTTAAAAGGGCGGCTCCGCTTTCTGACAAGCTTCTTAAAATAAAGTATAAGAACCTGACAATAATTAACACTCCCGCCACTACCGGCAATCCTCTGGCGGAGCTTATACAGGCCGGCAAATTCAAACCCCTGATATGTCAAACATCCGGAGGGAACGGCTGGGCGGCCCGGATCAGGATGTACAAGAATAAACCGGTTATACACTTTATGAACTCTCAAATGGAAGGTGTTCCTCATCCTACAGTTAAAGACGTTCCGGGGAATGCAATATTGGCTGCTATTAACTCAAAGATCACCGACAATGAGCTCAAATACGAGATATCGAAAGGCGGGCCTGATCTCTCAGGAATAAAGTTGCTAAGCCCGGAAATTGGTGATGAGAAAAGAGACATCAGGGTAGAGAAATTGAAGAATGGACACACGCTTGTGAGCGTCAGTCTGGATAAAATAAAAGTTTATGCAGTTGCTCATGGATAAGTATTAGGTATCAAGTATTAAGTATTAAGTATCAAGTAACAAGATGCACAGACGTACAATGCTTACGGAGCATCTCCGTCCGGCCAACCAATAACATAGTAGCCTGTCATTGCGAGCCTGCCTACCGCAGGCAGGCGCAGCGCGGCAAAACAACCAACAACAAACCTCAATGACCTTCAATAAAGCCTGTTTAAGACTCACCTTTACTATCGTCGTGTTTTCACTCTTGAGTAAGACAGCTACTGCTCAAACCGGCAAGGAGCTGGTGATTGTGACTTTTGGCAACTCCACTACTGCGCCGAGGAAAGGTGTCAATCAAGTATACGCTATCCGCATTCATGACTTGCTCGATGCGTCCGGAATACAGAATAAGGTAATAAATTCCGGAATCGGGGGAAGCCATTCTGGCTCTGTGAAAGACAATGACTATACAAAAATCGAACACGGAATGGATCGTTTTGAGAAAGCTGTTCTAAATCACCACGCAGATTGGGTGACATTGAACTTTGGACTTAATGACGCATATCAGGATAAAGGTATAGGAACTACTTCACGTATCCCCGTTGAAAAGTACATTGAAAATCTTAATTACTTCATTTCTCAGATCAGGAAGGATAACGGGAAAGTCATTGTGTTAACACCGAATCCTGTAGGCTCAAAGCTTGACAGGTTTCGTTACGAGCGCCTAACTCAATACAGAAAAGCTGCGAAAAGCGTGGCAAAATCAAATAAGACTTACTTTATTGATTCATGGAAGCTGTTTTACAGGTTTACCCGTCGAGATCCCAAAAGCATCGATTCTTTATTGCCTGATGGTACTCATCCGAATGACATAGGACATAAGCTTATCGCTGATGCAATAGTAAAAATTATAAAGAGGGCAGAGAACTGAGCTCTGAATTTTCAGGCTTTGTTAGACATACACTTAGCGTAAGGTGAGTGTAGGACGAGCGTAGGATCAGCGTAGGATGGAGCTGTCTATATCCTTCCTTAGCCGGTGCTTAGCTAAAACTGGATATTAATAAAATACAAATAAAAAGAAGCTACATATAAGCTCCTATTTAGGTATTGTAAAGCGTTTAGGCTCTGACGTCGGATTTCAGACCCTGCCTGCCGGCAGGCAGGGTCAGACTTCGTATCTTATCCCGGCTTTGAGGGATTAGCTCCGTATAAATTGTCAGTAACAAACGTTTTATCTTCTGCCCGTACAGCCTCCTTAGCATCCTTATGAGTGGTCAGCCAGTTTTGGCGGACATCACACTTAACCTGAGGTACACCCCGTATAACAACTGCCGTTTGCGGCGCATAAAACGTATTATTATATATTTCTATGAGGGTACCGGCAATGGTAGTGTTATCCTTGCGATCACGGCCCCCGTGCATGTCAAAGCAATGGCTTAAAGAAATATCTTCGTGAACGTTGTGACGGGCGGTATAACTGCATCCGATCCTTCCTGTACCCGCTAAAGAATGACGGTTTTCATTAAAGATATTGTATTCAATAAGGGCTGATGAGTTGTCAAGTGCTACTCCATAACCAAGTCCGTTATACTGGCATTTATATATCAGATTATGGTGGATATGATGATTGTTGCCTCCAGGTAGGTTGATACCGGCATGTGAAAATGCCGAGATCTCACAGTTATCTATCTCCGCTTTCGGAAACTTAATATTGATCCCGTTGGAAGTCGGGAATTTATAATAATAGTTGTGGCCTGGGCCGCCTGTGCTGAATGCTCTTTTGTGATGATCGAGATATCGTTTCGGGTTGGGCCCTTGCAAACGTATTCCGCTAATTCTGACGTTAGGTCCCATGATCTGTATCATGAGAGGGGTGTCGAGACTGTCGCTGGTTATTTGCGCGCCCGGCGAACCATCGTGTCCGCGATCGCTCGCAAAAGTAACCCCCTCAGGAATCTTCAACGTTGTTTTATCAATGTAGATGAAGGTTGTCATATCTATAACAGCCTTACCGGGAATAAAAACAACCTGACCTGATTTAGCCTTAGACAACACATCAATCAATGTTTCAAGATCTTCAGCTACATAATCTCCCTTCGTGACAATTTTCTTATAACCTTTGCCACCGCCTATTGGGCCGCTATCATCAGCTTTAGCACCGTAAACAGTGTTACCGATTTTCTTCCACGTTGTTTTGTCAGCTATTGACGGGTCAATATTCTCAGTACCTGCGAGGACGGGGCTTACTGAGCTTAAGGCTGCCAGTGAGCCTGCTGAGGCGGCTGCAGTAACGAATTGCCTTCTGCTAAAGTTCTTTTCCATAATTATTTATTTCTTAATTAATGGCCACTCGCTGTGTGACGTGATAGTAAATTCGGCGCCCTGTTCGAAATCATAACGGTAGTTGTGGCTTCCCGCAGGTGAATCTGCCTTCATACCACTCACAAATGAGATAGGCCCGCAAACTACCCTGCTGAATTCACCTTCGCGTTTAACATCGACAATTGTATAGCTGGCATCTCTTTCACCGTCTGTGTTAACGAAGATTTGCTCACCCTTTAGTGTTTCACCTTCCGGTAGCTTTTGATCGACTATGATCCATCCTCCGCCGGATGTCTCTTTGTTCATATCTACTACCTTACCTGTGATCTGCCCCTGGGATTTTAAGTTTAACTTTCCGTCGCTTAGTGAGGTTCCATTTACAAGCACCGCTTTGATAGCTTTATCAGAATTCATTCGGAGATAACCGATTGAACCGGACATCGAGATATTATTCGACAACTTGATGTCTTTCGTGCCCGAATTATACATTACGTAGTCAATGTCGCCGTTGGTCTGCTCAATTTGTAGAGCGATCTGGTCTGAATCGCTGGTTGCAAGCCGTTTAACTTTCTTAATGAACGGTTTATTCTTGTAAGGCTCAATAACTGAAACAAACGTGCTACTAAGGTTTTCTCCTTTTTTGTGCATAAGCACATACCCAAGCTTTTTAGGATTGCCTGGTTTGTTCTGTGGCGGATCACCATCTGCAAGGGCAATATCATTCGACTGAGTAACGGAATACATTCTCAGATGTATGTTATCTTCAGTTTTAATAGTGCGGTAGCCTGGTTCAACCTTCCAATCGATCATGAACTGTCCCGGCGGGCTTAGATCCTTCCTGACGTTATAAAGAAAAGAGTAACCCCTCGGGAATCCATTGACGCCAGTTCCTTTTGAAATATTCTCGCCTGCATAAGTTCCTTCTATCTGTGGTATTAATGCAAGCCCCAATGTTGTGATCTCTCCCGGCGGCCCATGGAAGCTGTATACATGGTCTTTTCCTCCCTCAACATGGAAGAGGTCTATCACGTAGGCGTTGCTGTCCGTTCCAGCCTTAATCAGGAACATGGTCCTTTTATAGGTTTCTAATCCGGGATAAGCCTTTTTGCCATCGAGCTCAAATACACCAAAATCATCAAGCTGTTTGAATATCCTCGAGTAGCCGCTCCATATCTCTTTCTGCGGCTGTTCGTTAACAAAAACAGTGTTGTGAGAAATAGTGCTCCCTGTCCAGTCGTTGTTGCTGGGCATCGGGGTTGCATATTCCGGGTACCCGTGGTCGGGCGCCAGCCAGTTGCCAAACGCAAATAGGTCAAAATTAAGCATGTCCGGATGAGCGTGCTTCATTGTCCGGCCATAATTATTGGTCAGCGCTATTCCGGAGGCCCCGTTACCACTTTCGAGTATAGCCAGCCCGAATCCGCTCATTAAGTAGCCCCCAATCGGACGAGGTCCTGCGCCTTCCCCGATCTTTCTTATCTCTTCAGATATCCGGTCGGGATCTTTGGCAAAAATATCTCTTTCAAGGCCTTCGGCTGAATTCTTATTACCCCTATAGGCTGCTTTAGCGTATTCAGGATCTCCGGTGTATCTAAAACCTTTTGCTATGAATTTGGGATCAATATAGTTGCCGACAAATCCTGTAGAGCCTGCATCGCCTATGTTTGGAAGAGCAACTCCGAGTGCCGACATCCGGTAGGCCGCTATAAACGTTGTGCCATATTGCGGGAACTCCGTAATAATATTATGTTTTGTGTATCCTTTGTATCCCTCCAAACGATCTGCAATGTCGGTAACCAGCCGTCCCCACATAAATGTATAACCTGGTGCGCCCTCCTCCGTGGTACCGTCATGATCGAGATTATTGATCATTTGTCCGGAGATATTCCCTCCGTCAGCAGAGAATACCCAGTCGAGCCAGGTTGTTGTTTCTGGTTGTGTGTCCAGTGCCACCGCGGCCATTGCCACAGCAAGCTGATGCATACCCTGGTTTCCCTTTACCTTTTTCGACAGTGCGCCATTGTAGACCTCTCTCAAAAGACCGTCATCCACATTCTTAATGAAAAGCGCGCGGGTGCCCTTAGCTCCAGGAAGCTTGTATTTCGTTGACTGGCGTTTCAAGAAGGAGTAGAGTTCGGGGTTGTCAATCGTTCCGCTGATTATCTTGTCATAATTATCCGTAAATATTCTCACCAAACTTGTTTCCCAAATGTTACCACCAATTTTACCGATCAGCGTTCCGCCGTCAGATCCATACCACCCTCTGGAAGCATAAGGATTCCAGTCCATCGCTGGGTAAATATCAGCCAGACGATCAAAAATGATTGCTGCTTTACGTGCATACAGCTTATTCCCGCTGTAGATATAGGCGTCACCAAGCTCGGTAAGGGCTTTATTGATGTAATCCCAGTGCTTCCAGTTATAATAAGCGATGAATTTATGCGACCTGCCATTCTGATCGATGTACCCAAACCCGTCGTCTACTCCATACTGGTGAAGCGGGTCTTTCGGATCTGGGTGATCAGCGTTAAAGAGCAGGCTTTTATCGCCTTTAGATGCGTCAAACTGACCAGTTTCGTCGATGGCGCTTTTAAAGAATTTGCCGAAATCGTTTGTAGGGAAAACACTCTTACATGAAGGACAGGTAAGCTTCCATGGTTTTTTTTCAAATTCCGGCTCATAGGGATAGTTTCCATACTGAAGAACATCGAGACCGCATTTTAAACATCCAAGGATCTTCGGCCCTTTTGTGAGACGGTCAAATGTGACGTCAATAGTCCGGGGTAAATTCTGTCCCTGCACCATATTCCAAAGCTCTGTGTCGCTTTTCGAAACCCAAAATGCTGCCTTGTTTGCAGCGTTACTTTTTAGTTTTTTGCCCCATTCATATTTATTACAGTTGCTCTGCAAGTTGATTAGCTTTTCCCTGGTATAAAATCCGCCGTGAGTTCGTTGAGCAAATCCTGGGCTGCTTAGGATTAGGAGGGTGATTAGTACTAAAAAACGGTAAAATTGAGGAGTCGGGATAAGTAGGCGCCCGTTGTCCTCCGCTGGCGGGAGTAGGGGGTGGAACTTTCGATTGTCTGGATTAGGAGTAATAGGATTTAAAGGATTTATAGGATTCATAGGATTACTGATTACCGCTAACCGATTACTTTAAAACATAACTATATAAATGAGAGCCACTGACGAAAAATATCCGCCCCTGAGAATAATCGCCGCCTGCTTTAATTGGCCCTGGCGAAGTCGCTATCAATTTCATCTCATAAGTTTGGGGCATCACCTGAACGATGGCCCCTTTTCCGAAGAGGATAAAAAATTCCCCTTTGGGGCCTTCTACGAAGATTCTTGGGCTTTGCTCTGCAGTTGTAAGACCGAATTTTTCAGTTAGATCTTGCTTATGAACGATGGTTTTTTTAACAGGGTCAAACACAAAGAATGTTTTTTTATCTACTATGCCATAAACCAATCCTTCCGGAGCCGATCTCATTTCGCTATATTCCTGTGCTCCGGGAAAAAGAACCTTTTGCCATTCAATTTTTTTTGATGCCAAATCCATAATATAAAGAGCTGCTTCAGTCGCTTTTTTCTCGCCCCCTGTACCTGGCGCAGTAGTAGTTCCCCCCAGTAGTTTTCCTGCCGGTAACGGAACCAGACTTATGCTACTCTGGTCTTTGACAACCTCAGCATCAGTGAGCAGTTCAGCCTTCTGGATTTTATTATCCCAGATAAGGAGGCCACCACCGGTGAGACCGTACTCTGGAGTACCTCCCATAATGATCGTTTTTCCGTCCGGATGGGCAATAATCCGGAATGGTCTGACAATGTCATGTCCCGCGTTAGCGTAATATACAGGATTCGAATTTTTATTCCCCCGAACCGTTCTTACCCATGGTTTTGAAGGGTCCCATTCGATCAGGTGTCCACCGTTATATACTCCGAAATAAACTTTCTTATTTTGATTTACTAAAGCATTAAACTGGCCCAGGGCAGCCCGGTTAACCCACTTATCTTTTTTAAGATCATAATTAAAGAACCGCATGGGGAAAGCTGTTCCACCAACAATAGAACCGTCAGGTGCAGCTCCGATGCCCATAACGATAGCGCCATCGCTGGTATAGTCAAAATTTACCTTTGTCGCGATCCTGGTTTTCGGATCTTCAGTTATCAGAATACGCTCTACAAGATCAAGTCTCTTTAGTATCGTTCCGTCCGGGAAGCTAGTATCGAAAAGGTTCTGCGTACCGGTAGTTATGTTTTTAGGCTTACGGTTATTGTACATGCCAATCTTTTTGCCTTCTCCTTTATAAAGTTCATACCACTCATTATCGATCGCACCGGTCGTTTGACCGTAAACTTTACCATTGAGATCGCGGTATACCAACGCCTGCCCTAGCTTGCGTTCGCTTTGAGGGAGGATCGGCTTGGCAGTTCCTGTAACCGGGTTAAAGGCAAATAACTGGGTGCTTGCATTTCCGAGACCGAAATATATCCATCCGGTATCATCAGCTGCCATCGCCCGTTGATATTGCCGCCAGTTCTCTTTATTTACATACCCATAGTCCTTCAAATATCTTGATTTAGGGTCGAATGAAACAATGCCACTGTTTGGGTAAGTTACAGCCCATATCTTTCCTTTATCATCCTCGGTCATAGCCATAGCCATCTGAGGCATTGTACCTTTAGTAAATGTAAAAGCCCGTTTCACCGGATCAAATTCTGTAAAATGATCTCTGAAAAGAGTGTAAAATTTATTGTCACTTGATAAGATCGAAGAATAGGGGGTATCCTGTTTCGGATCGAACTGAATAGGAAACTCCTCGCTTTTGCCAGTCTGCGCGTCAATCATCAACAAGGCATAGCCTCCACGGTGGTCAAAAAGCCACACCAATACAACATTTCTTCCGTTTCCGTCGACTGTTGATACTACTCCGCGATGGTTGCTAATAGGGGAGGCCACCCCATGATCATAAAAGCCATTGCCCAGGTCTTGCGTTGCCGTTTCGACAGTAAAGCCTGTACTGTCTGCCAGCGGAATTACCTGTACTGGTTTTTGAGAAAATGCATTCGAGAATGCAAGAATACTGATGCCAAGAAAAATAATCGTTTGCGATCTCATAATGGTTATGGGTACGTACCCATAAATATAAAATATTTTCACTAATATGTCTTTATATTTTTCTTGTTCGATTTCATTAAGATTGGCAAGGTCTGGATTATTCGCGGTTTTTGAAGCAAATTACAAGATTGATGAGTTTCCAGTTGGCGCCGGAGAGTTGAAGGTGCGGTACGAGGTATTAAACTGTAATGTCAACTCATTTAAAATATTATTTGACTTTACGGAATATACTGACTATTTTCGGGTACGTAACCGTAGCAGGTTCAAGTTAGCCTGTTTAGGCGCCGAAAAAGCAATAAAAAAAAATAGAAATATAAACACTAATCATATAAAATAGCGGGAATGAAAATTAGTTCACATCGTAAATTTGCCCTTTTATTATTACCATTCGCCTTAATAACAGGGGATAGTATTGCTCAGCGCTATGCTGGCCCTTTGAGCCCTGAAGAATCCCTTAAAAAGCTAAATGTGGCTCCGGGTTTTTCTGCGCAGATCTACGCCGCCGAACCGTTTGTTGTTGATCCTGTTGCTCTGGAATTCGATGAAATGGGCAATGCTTATGTGGTTGAAATGCCCGATTATCCTTATGAGGTAGAGCCGGGTAAAGGTCATGGACGCATCAAAATGCTTTCTGATACAAACGGTGATGGACGTATCGATAAGGCAACCATATTTGCAGAAAACGTTACCGAAGCTACCAGTGTCCTTCCATGGAAAGGTGGCCTGATAGTTACCGCAGCTCCTAATATTCTATATCTAAAAGATACTAATGGTGATGGAAAATCAGACACCTCCGAAATACTGTTTTCCGGATTTTTTCAAAATAATTCAGAAGCTCAGGTCACTAGCCTGAGGTTTGGCATCGACAACTGGATCTATGCGAATAATAGAGGACAAAGCGGAAAGGTCACTTTCAGCAAAACCCCCGGTGAGGCTCCTGTAGAGGTTCGCGGGGCAGACTTTCGTTTTAGACTTGACAGGAATATTTTTGAATTGGAAACAGGGCCGGGGCAATTCGGTCAAACTATAGATGACTGGGGTCATCGCTTCTTTACCGAGAACTCTATCCACCTCCAGCAGGCTGTTATACCATGGAGGTACACGCATCGTCATGCCTTCCTCCCAACATCGAAATTCAATGCGACAATTACAGATCACGAGGAGATCATGTTCCAGGAAACTGCTCCTCCTTACTGGAGAGCTGAACGGACGAACCAGCGCAATAAAATGTACAAAGAGAACAATATGAATCGTATTGAATACGCTGAAGATCGTTTCACGGGCGCTTCCGGGGGTATGATTTACAATGGCGATGCACTTCCTAAGGAATTTTACGGCAATTTGTTTACAACCGATGTTGCGGGCAACCTTGTGCACAGAGATATTCTTACACCTGATGCGAAAAGCCCCGTACTGGCTGCAAAACGCGGAGAGAAAGAGAAAGAAAGGGAATTTATCTATTCCACTGATACATGGTTCCGCCCGGTTACATCTTCGGTAGGTCCGGACGGATATTTATACGTTCTCGACTATTACAGACAGCACATTGAGACACCGGTATCAATTCCTGATGATCTCAAAGCCGACATGGACTTTATGGCGGGTAGTGATAAAGGAAGGATCTATAGGATCCTGCCAACGAATGCATCGTACAAAAATGCTTCTGTGGATCTAAAAGGGATGTCAAGCGCGAAGTTAGTGGAAGTGCTAGGCAGAAATAATGGCTGGTGGCGTTTGCAAGCACAGCGTCTGCTGCTTGAGCGCCAGGACAAGTCAGCGGTTCCTGTTGTAAAGGCGTCGATCAGCAGCAGTAAAGATCCGAGAGCAAGGCTCCATGCTCTGTATGTTCTTGAAGGCTTGAACTCGTTGACTGCAGATGTGGTTAAGAAAGGTTTAATGGATAGTGCGCCGGGAGTAAGAGAGAACGCGTTGATCCTTGCTGAAAAATTTCCTGAAAGCCTGCCGTTGATGATCCAGAAGACCAATGATACTGACAAACGAGTAGCATTTCAGGCTGCATTAAGCATAGGTAATTTTAACAATAAAGAAGTAGTTGCAGCATTGGCTAATGTTGTCGAAAAATACGGAGAGGATGCCTGGTTCAGAAATGCAGTCCTAAGTTCAGAAGCGGGTTCGTCCCCCGAGCTGTTAAAGGCTTTAAGCCAGCGTCCTTCATTTGTTAAGAATGCAGGCGACTGGAAAAGCTCTTTTCTTCAGGATCTGTCAACCATAATTGGAGCGAGAAATAATAAATCTCAAATGGTATCGTATTTAGATATTATTTCCCAGCCCGTATTAAACAATGAAAAAGCACAAATAGCGTTACTTAAGGGGTTGAAAACAGGTTTGAGCAAGAATGAAGCATCAAATGTTCAGTTGAAGGAAGTCTTAAGCCAGATCAACACTGATAATGTTCAAGGAGTAAAAGCAGGTGTTGTGGCTTTAAAAAAAATGTATTAACGGTTGATCGAAATGAAAGAGAACAAGAATAAATATTCGCGCAGGGATTTTATTGGAAAGTATTTTTATACAAGCACCGTTTTGTTAGGAGGCGGGGTTTTACTGGGGTGTACCTCCATCAAATCAGTTGCGAACAATATTCCTGAATCAACCCCCGGCAATGAGCCTAAAGCCAGCCAGGATACAATTAAAACAAGTCAGGCTCAGGTGCCTCAACAAGAGCAAACAGCGCAGCAGAATAATCCTTGCGATGATCTCACCGGTGTTAGTGCCGAAGAAATTGAAAAGCGCAAGAAGCTCGCTTATGTTAATAAGACGCCAATTCCTGATAGTCACTGCAGCAACTGCACACTTTACCTGCCACCAGCAAAAGATAAACCTTGCGGGGGATGTATGTTATTTAAAGGCCCTGTTCGGCCTGAAGGCTATTGCGCTTATTGGGCACCCATCAGCAATTAAAGATCCGTAATTCTTTATAGATGAAAGTTTTGATTGTTTTATATGCTCTGTTGGCGAGTATCAATGCCGCAGCGCAAATTAAAATCGACCAGGCAATGGTGCAATACGTTGGATCAAGCGTTCTTAGAGGAAGCTCGGATGCGGTGATAGTGGGCAATGTTCCTCTGGTTCACACAAAGCAGTTTTTACCGCTCAACGGAAGCGGTGCAATTGTAGGTCAAGGCAATGTAGGTTCACAGCTTGATCAGGTATTTGAAAATATCTCTAAGAGTCTAAAAAGATCTGGGTCAGGTGCGGATCAAATAATCAAGCTGAATGTTTTTTTAACAAACACCGATCTGATCCCAGAAGTGCAGTCGTTAATTAGCCGGAAATTTAATACAGGGAAAAAACCCTCAGTAACACTCGCCATAGGGGAACTTGCACATCCCGATGCCCTGATCTCAATAGATGCGATCGCGGTTTCAAAGCTTAAAAGTAATCGGGTAAGGTTTACCGACACAAAGGTGAATGAAGAAGCTTCATCAGCAATTCTTCCTGCAGGTCCTGTTGTTTATGTTTCAGGGCAGGCAGCCAAAGGCGATCTTGCTCAGGCTACCAGAACTACTCTTAAGCAGTTAAGTGAAACTTTAAGTTCACTAGGACTTACGATTAAAGATGTTGTGCAGATAAAGTCATTTCTTACTCCAATGTCGTCTTTAAATATTGTTAAAAAAGAATTTACTGACTTCTTTAAAGGCGAAACTATCCCGCCACTGGTTTTTGTGGATTGGATCAGTGCCGACCCCGTTATTGAAATAGAATTGATTGCATCCTCCCCAATACAATCTGCTAAAGGAGCGCAAGTAGAATATATCACACCTCCGGGCATGGCCCCGTCACCTGTTTACAGCAAGGTTTCGAGGCTTAATTATGGAAAAAAGGTTTATTTGTCGGGCCTTTACGGAGTTAGCTCTGGCAATACTGATTCCGAGGTGAATAGCCTCTTTGGTTCTATGGGTAGTGTACTTGGAGCCAGCGGATCTGACTTCAATAACCTCTTGAAAGCAACTTATTATATTAGCAACGAACAGTATAGTAAAAGCCTGGGTGTCCTCAGGCCGAAATATTATGATCCGAAACGCCCGCCCGCAGCGTCGAAAGCAATGCTGAAAGGAATTGGTTTAAATGGAGCTGGAATATCCGTTGATATGATCGGAACAGTTAGGGAATAAGGAGCTGAGAACAGCTCAAGAAATAAACTATACTTAATATTATTATTAACATTTATTGTTTAAGAGAAAATAATTATTATTTTCGGGTACGTAAACGGAGCATGATAATAACCTCATGTAAGCCCCTGCCTGCGGGCAGGCAGGTTCATAGTCTTTTAATAACAAATCAAATTCTAATGAAAAATCGGAAAACTGATGCATCGAGACGGAAGTTTATTAAGCAAAGTTCGATAGCTGGTATGGCTACAATTATGGCGCTAGGGGCAACTTCTTCGCTGCTGGCCGGAGGCTTGAATTCTACGGGTATGCCAGCTATCCTTGGCGGATCATCGGCATGGGATAAAGCCAAATGGATAAAATGGCCAATATGGATTCCTGAAGCTGATGAAAAAGGAGTCCTTGATGTATTAAGAAGCGGTGTCTGGTCGCGAGCCGCGAAGGTTGACGAATTTGAACGTGAGTGGTCCAAAACCCTTGGTGTTAAACGTACTTTGACTGTATCGAATGGTACGAACGCGTTGGTGGTTGCTTTAAATCAGTTAGATATCAAAGGTGGCGACGAAGTTCTGGTTCCCCCTTATACTTTTATCGCCACCGTGCAGGCAATTCTGGCGAACGGCGCTATGCCTGTTTTTGTAGATGTGGATCCTGAAACATTTCAGATAGATCCCGATAAGATCGAGGCAAAAATAACTCCAAGAACTAAGGCAATCTTGCCTGTTCATATTATGGGATTACCTGCCGACATGGTTCGGATAATGGCTATTGCTAAGAAGCATAATCTGCTTGTCGTTGAAGACGCATGTCAGGCGCCGTTAGCTGAGATCAACAAGCAAATCGTAGGAACATTTGGTAACGCAGGCTGTTTCAGCTTCCAGAACTCAAAGAATATCGCAATTGGCGAGGGTGGAGCGATAATCAGCAATGATGACGCGTTTATGGACAAGTGTGTTTCATACCAGAATCTTGGATTACCACACGGAAGTGCGGTAGGAACGATAGCAACAGGTAGTATCAGATTGGGTACGAAAGTGCGTTTCACTGAATATCAGGCAGCAATTGGCCTTGCCCAACTAAAGCGGCTTGAAGAACAAACTGGCACTCGGAATGAAAATGCTGCCTACTTAAAGTCTAAAATGGAAAAGATTCCAGGCATTTTGCCATACAGGCTGTATCCTGGAGTAACGCGGGCTGCATTCCATCTATTCCCATTCAGATATAAACAAGAGCAGTTTCGGGGATTGTCAAGAACTGATTTTCTAACCGCCCTCAGGGCAGAAGGCGTTCCATGTTCAAGCGGTTATGCACCTCTTAACACACAGGAATTCCTTAAAGACGCATTTGCTTCTAAAAATTATAAGAAAATGTATCCAAAGGAATTGCTCGATTATACGAAATATATGGAGCGTAACCAGTGCCCTAAGAATGACCAACTGTGTTCAGAGGCGGTATGGTTCACACAGAATTTATTATTGGGAAGCAAGGAAGATATGGATTCAATCGTGTACGCGATAGATAAAATTCACAAAAATGCCGGAGCTATTAAAACCTCAATGAAAAAGTAATTCCTGAACAAGGAAATAGTGTGCAGGAGCAGAAAATATTAAGATTAAGATAATTTATGGGTAAAATGGATGAGACTGAGCAAATTGTAGATTTGCTGCCGTCTTCAGAGCTTCAGGACAATTTAAGAGCAAAAACATACAATTCCGGTTTTCCGGAAGCACACGATACATACAATGCGCTATCAACGGCCAGCGACGGAAGAATATATTATGTTCTGTCGTCAGACTTATTGGAAATTGGCGGTAAAATGTATGTATATGATCCAAAAACTGATGAAACCGAGCTTTTAGCAGATCTGACAGAGATCTGCGGTGAGAAAGGTTTAAACTTCATCCCACAAGGAAAGAGTCATACCCGCTTCTACGAGTGCGATGGGAAATTGTATTTTTCGACTCACGTAGGTTACTATGAGTTAATTGATGGTATGGACCGTATGCCGGTCAATCCACCTGCCGGATATAAGAAATATCCGGGCGGGCACATCTTATCGTATGATCTGAATACTAGACAATTTGAAGATCTCACATTACTTCCTGAAGGGGAGGGAATGGTGTCTATGACAATGGATTGCGACCGGGCCCATATCTATGGAATTAGCTGGCCGAAGGGTAATTTTATTCATTATGATGTAAATACCAACGTGCTGAATAACTTAGGCAGGATCTCCGGTAACGGAGAAGGAGGTACTCCGGGTGCAGATTTCCGTTCTCTTTGCCGCTCATTGCTGGTGGACCCTAACAATGGCCTTGTTTATTTTTCAACTTCGGAAGGAGATATATTCTCTTATGACAGGGACGCCCTTAAAATATCCAAATTTGAAAATGTTAACCTCAGGCTTGATTATTTTGGCAAATATGATCCAACCTTGCCGGGCAGTATGGGATATAATTGGAGAAAGATATTTTGGTACAAGCCTGAAAATGCCGCTTACGGCGTTCACGGAAATTCAGGATATCTGTTTCGTTTTGAGCCAGGCAAATCCAAGCTTGAGATTGTCAGACGCATTACTTCTGAGTTATCAATGAAAAGCGGGTTATTCGACCAATTCAGCTACGGATACCTTGGATTTCAACTTGGGCAAGATGGAGAGACTATTTACTACCTAACCGGCGGACCTATTTATATTGATGGAAAGCGACTCACAGGTGTTGATTCCATTGCGAAGGGTGCTGCTAGAGGGTTAGAAAACCTGCATCTTATTACTTACAATATACCAAAGCTCGAATACATGGATCACGGCCCGATCTTTTATGCTAACGGGGACCGGCCTACTTATGTTAACTCAATCGCAATCGGATTGGATGGCTCGATCTATTCCCTTGCAAGAGTTACCGAGAACGAACATACCCGAACCGACCTGATAAAAATTGAAAAAACTTTCAGGGAAATTTATGAATAGTCCGGCAATCTATTTTTGCACATTAGTGTTAAATCTTTTTAATTAATTATATTATTTTATTATATTCGGTTACGTAAACAATTTAGTCTGAGGGGCAAATAAGTGAGGAGAGTAGAAAAAGGCAAATTTTTATTAGAAGGCTAACCACTTTAAAAGTTTGAACGGTCAACAGTAAAAATTATCTTGAAATTTTGCTGAATATGATCAAATCAACATTTTTTTTTATCACATTGAAAAGGAAATTACATTTTATTTTTACTGTTGCGGGCACGTACCCGTGATAGTTGGGTCTCTCATTTAATCTGGATTTAATTTATAAACTATGCTAAAAATTTACATGATGATCTTCAAAACACAGAGGCTCCTCCCTTCTCTCGCAGGGATGGGGATGCTCATTGTACTGCTGTTAAGTCTGCCAGGGCAGGTTTTGTCGCAGAATCTAAAAACCGTTACCGGCCGCGTGACAGATGCCGGCGAACCTCTTCCGGGGGCAACGATTAAAGTGAAGGGATCAACGAGGGGTACTACAACGCTTCAAAACGGGACTTTTACAATCCAGGCGGCTAATAATGAAACTTTAGTTATTGGTTTTCTCGGAATGAAAACCCAGGAGGTTGTCGTTGGTACTAGAACTGCAATTAACATCGCACTTGAGGTGGAAAGTTCTTCGTTAAACGAGGTTGTTGTAGTTGGGTATGGTACAGTCAGAAAGCCAGACCTTACCGGTTCTGTTGGTGTTGTGCCAGTTGAAGATATGACCAAAGCTCCGGTAGGTTCTTTCGCCGAAGCGCTAGCTGGTCGCGTAGCCGGTGTTCAGGTATCTGCCAGTGATGGTCAGCCGGGAGGTGGCGTAAATATCACTATAAGGGGGGCTGGATCTTTAACTCAGAGTACCGCACCGCTGTACGTTGTGGATGGAATGCCAGTTGAGGGTCTTGAGCCCGAAAGCATTAATCCGGAAGAGATCGAGTCGATGACAATTCTTAAGGACGCATCATC
>NZ_JBBJNI010000212.1:0-5449 GCF_037719425.1 Daejeonella sp.
ATACAGATGATGTAGGCTACGGCGATATTAGTGCAAATGGAGCAACGAAAGTAAAAACTCCCAATATTGACAAGATCGCCAGCGGCGGTTTGCGTTTCACTAACGCTTATGCAACTTCTGCCACCTGCACACCGTCGAGGTTTTCATTTTTGACTGGCAGATACGCATGGAGAAAAACCGGGACTGGAATTGCGCCGGGCGACGCGGCATTAATAATTCCAACTGAAATAATAACGCTTCCGGGAATGCTTCAAAAAGCTGGCTATCAAACGGGAGTTGTTGGAAAATGGCACTTGGGACTTGGCCCGCAGGGGGGGCCTAACTGGAATGGTGACATCAAACCAGGACCACTTGAAATCGGGTTTAATTATTGTTTTATGATGCCTGCCACCGCTGACCGGGTACCTTGCGTTTACATGGAGAACTATCGTATTGTAGATCTTGACCCCTCCGATCCGATCATTGTTTCCTACAAAGAAAAAATTGGAAACGATCCTACAGGGAAAGAGAACCCTGAATTGTTGAAAATGAAATATTCGCACGGACACGATGCAACGATAATCAATGGGATAAGCCGGATAGGGTGGATGAGCGGAGGCAACAAAGCTCGCTGGATCGATGAAGATATGGCGGATGTTTTTACAAATAGAGCGATTAACTTTATTGAAAAAAATAAGGAGAAGCCATTCTTTCTGTATTTCGCAACACATGATATCCATGTACCTCGCGTCCCGCATTCACGGTTTGCTGGTAAAAGTGGCATGGGTCCACGGGGCGATGCCATTCTTCAGCTCGACTGGACCGTCGGCGAAGTGTTGAAAACACTCGGCCGTTTGAAAATAGCCGACAAAACTATGCTAATTTTTAGCAGTGATAATGGGTCTGTCGTTGATGATGGATATCAGGATAATGCTGTGCAATTACTGAAAGGACATACCCCTTCTGGAAATCGTCGGGGTGGGAAATATAGCGCTTTTGATGGAGGTACCCATGTCCCATTTATCGTTAGGTGGCCTGGAAAAATCAAGGCTGGAACTGTTACGAACGCGTTATTTAGTCAGCTCGACCTTTACGCATCAATTGCTTCACTCACAGGTCAAAGCCTGGCAGGAGATAATGCACCTGATAGCTTTAACAGCCTGGGTACGCTGTTGGGTGCTGGCAAGAACCGTGATTATCTGGTTCAGCAATCCATCAACAACACATTAAGCTTGATACGTGGTAATTGGAAATATATAGAACCGAGCAACGGGCCGAAAATGAGTATCCATACAAATACCGAACTCGGCAATCTGGGACAACCTCAACTGTATAATTTAAAAACCGACATAGGCGAGAAGACTAATCTGGCAGCCAGATATCCTGAAGAGGTAAAAAAAATGGCGTTGATGTTAAAAGAGATTAGAGAGAATAATAAAACTCGTTAGGGGTGTTGTTATTTTTTTGTGAGGCAGTTAGATTTATCTAACTGCCTTTTTTTGCGGGAGCAGGTTTAAAGACCTGTAACGCCAGAAGGTTTAATGAAGGTTTTATGCCTGTATCACATTGGTACTATAACAGTCAAGTCGTCGCGTGATACAGGAAGTTTTCTGTCATTATATTTCGAAAACCTTTGGTTAGATGGTTAAACACCTTTCTTTTTGTTGCTTAACAATTTTAAATCGTTTTTTTCTTAATGAAGATTTAATATTGGTATGGTAGAATTGTTCCATATATTTAATCTTCAAATCTAGAAAATCTCTCAATATTAAGCAATTGTAGCAATGTCAGAGCGGTGTTGTAATCTATGGAAATCCTTCAGGACTGGCGATAAACTTGCTTTTGGCCAGTTGATGCGGGAAAATTTCAGGCACTTATTTAATTATGGCTCAAAATTTTCGCATGATGACGAACTGGTTAAAGATGTTATACAGGATCTGTTTCTAAAGCTTTGGGAAAAAAGATTGAACCTAAGTGATGATGTAAATCCGAAAGCGTACCTAACAGCATCTTTAAGAAGGGCCCTTCATCGCAAAATTCAATCACAAAGTAAGTTTTCAAGCTACGCGGAACTGAACGAGCTCGATTGCTCATTTGATTTGGTACTATCTGTTGAACAGGACCTGATTGATAAAGAAAGCACCCTGGCTCTTGCTTCTAGAATTGCAGCTAATCTGTCTGAACTTCCAGCCAGGCAAAGAGAAGTGGTGTACCTTAAATTCTTTCAAGACTTTTCAAGGGACGAGATTTCGAAAACCATGCAGATCACACCCCAAACCGTGTCAAATCTTTTGCAGCTTGCGTTAAAAAAGCTGAGAATAGAATTAAAGTCAAGATTGGTAGTGTGTTTGGGGATAATTTCCCCGGAACAACAGAATTAACTCTGGATTAGAGTATACAACCGTACTATACAGTATGTTTTACGGATCGTAGTTCAACTCTGGAACCGCTATAAATCAAGAATTTCATAGTTTTTACGCCAGTGTTGGTATTTTCGCTCCCGCAAAGTCTCTATCTGATTTTAACGGCTATTAATGAACTATCGGGAATTTTCGATTCAGGATTTTGTATGGGATAAGAACTTCAGACAATGGGTATTATCGCCCGATGCTGATTTAGATACATTTTGGGAGGAGTGGATAATTGAAAATCCAGATAAAGTAGCTGAGGTTAATGCCGCCCGTCAAATATTAAAAGCAAGCAAAATAAAAGATGGTAACCTTAGAGACTTTGAAATTGAGGATTCCATAGCCGTTGTTTTGAATGAGATAAAAGATGTGGAGCATAGTCCCGTCTCAGAGCCGCACCACAAAAGACCATTGAGATCGTCGGTGATCAAACATTCGCTTACACTTGCAGCATCTATTGTTCTACTATTATCCGTGGCCAGCTTTTACTATTTTAGAGATGACGCCACCGTAAGCAGCAATATGATTGAACGGGTAAATAACGGGCCCGGGCTTCTGCAGTTAAATATGCATGATGGAAGCAACATTATATTGGAGAAGGGGGCACGAGTCAGTTTCGCCAAATCTTTTACTAATTTAGAAAGCCGGAAGATTTATTTGACTGGGGAGGCATTCTTTGATGTTGCCAAAGATCCTTTGAAGCCATTTATCGTTTATTCGAATGGGTTGATCACAAAAGTTTTAGGAACAAAATTCAGAGTTCGGTCATATGCCACAGAAAAGAATTCCGTAGTGGAAGTGGTTTCAGGCGTAGTAGCAGTATATTCTTTATCTGATAAAGATTCTGAAGATGAAAGAAACGGAGAAAAATTGAGCAGTGTGATATTAACCAGGAATCAGAAGGCAAATTATTCAAACGAAGACCGGATTGTTATGGCTACGGTCGTTCAGCAACCGGTAGCGATCAATAATAGAATATTTAATTACACCTTTTCTGATACCCCTATTAAACAGATTTTTAAAAATATCGAAGAAGGGTATGGGCTTGAGATTATATATGATGAGAAGGTACTTGCAAAAAGAACTCTTACCGCTGATCTCAGCCAGGTTAGTATGTATGATAAGTTAAGCATTATCTGCAAAGTGCTGGACACTCGTTATGAGATAATAGACGGTAAAATAATAATCTATCAAAACTGATTTTATCTGACGAATTTGTAATTTGCAGAATGGTATTGTTTTGGGATGATAAAAAAGGCTTCGTCCGGTAATCCCAACTCCTTGACAATTCAAGCATATTGCATATGAAATGCAAAAGAAATCACTCAGCATCGTTCCTGTTTTTTTTCCTGATTACCCTCACTTTAACCGCATACTCGCAAACTGCCCTGGAGCGAAGAATTACTTTGGACCTGAGGAATGTTGGCGTACAACGAGCATTAAAAGCAATCGAAGACCAGAGCCGGATTAAATTCGCTTATAGCTCTGATAATTTCAAAAATGACAAAATATCAATAACTGCTCGTAATGAACCGGTTTCTGATGTTTTAAAAGAAATTCTGGGAGACCAATTCACCTATGAAGCGGTTGGAGAAGTTGTTATATTAAAAAGGATCTACGAAGTATACGATCCTATTATCGTCACCGGGACTGTTTCAGATGTTGTAGGAGTTCTTCCGGGCATCACTGTTGTGGAGAAGGATGTTCCTTCGAATGGGGTGAGTAGCGACGGCACGGGGAAGTTTAGACTCAGCCTTCGTGATACGAGCAAGACACTTATCTTTCGTGGAATAGGCTACCTTACCAAAGAAGTAGTGGTTGGTAGCAGCTCGAACATCGAGGTGACTATTGTAGCTAATGAAACGAGCCTGGATGAGGTGGTAGTCGTTGGTTTCGGCACCCAGCGAAGAGTAGATGTGGTAGGCTCTGTCAGTACTGTTGGCCGTGAGGAGATTCAGCAGACCCCTTCTGCGAGTCTACAGAATGCACTTTCCGGGAAATTGCCGGGCTTCTATTCCCAGCAGCGTGGCGGTCGCCCGGGAGCTGACGGAGCAGACTTCGTTATCCGCGGGATAAGCACGTATAACGGTAACGTCAGGCCGCTGATCCTGGTGGATGATATTGAATTTAATTACGAAGACTTTGCAAATATTGACCCCAACGAGGTTCAGTCGCTAAGTGTATTAAAAGATGCGGGCTCAACGGCAGTCTATGGTATCAAAGGAGCTAATGGTGTCATCCTGGTTACTACGCGCCGGGGCCAGGCAGGTACACCAAAGATCAATTTCCGAACGGAGTACGGCCTCCAGCGCCCCACGCATATTCCCGAAGTGTTGGGCTCGGCCGACATGGCCATACTTCGTAATGAAGCCCTTAAGAATGATGCTTTTATTTCGGGAGGCACGTATGTTCCAGATTTCACGGATCCTGATATTGACCTGTTTCGAAGTGGTGCAGATCCAGTCGGACACCCGGATATCAACTGGTATGAAACGCTGTTTAAAAAGACTGCCCCATTGACAACCAATAATATTGATCTTTCGGGTGGAACAGAGAGCGTGAAGTACTTTGTTTCCCTGGGTCATCAAAACCAGACGGGCCTTCTTCGCGACTTTAAGTCAGATGATGTAGATAATAACTATCGGTTTAACCGGTATAATTTCCGGTCGAACCTGGATGTAAAGGCAAGCAAGTCGCTCAGCTTCCGACTGGATGTATCGGGCAACAACACGGTAACGAATCAACCGCAGGTAGGCAGCGCCCCATTTGGGGAGATTTACAGCTACGAGGCTCTGACGCCCTTTGTCTACCCGGTGTATAATCCTGATGGGAGCTTTGGCTTTACCGATCCGCTCAAGCCGGCTCCGGCAAATAATATTGTTGGCCGGGTCCAGACCGGGGGTTATGATCGTGATCGTCAGAACCTGCTTAACCTTAATTTATCTGCTATGCAATGCCTGGAATTCATTACTCCCGGATTAAAGGCACAGGTGACCGCGTCACTGGCTTGACTTGTCCTGACATAGGTTGACAAAAAACAAGGTCAACGATGAATAGAAATC
>NZ_JBBJNI010000061.1:0-22760 GCF_037719425.1 Daejeonella sp.
CGGAGTAAATTTGGGTGACTTTGGGATCCGTAAAGGCGAGAGAGAAGACAAGTTTTTCAACCTTGTAAAAGCTCTTGACTCGGTCGAAGGAATAGACAGGATCAGGATTTCCTCAATTGAGCCTAATTTATTATCAGATGACATTATCGGGCTTGTCGCAAATTCCAAAAAGTTTGTACCACACTTCCATATTCCCTTGCAGTCAGGCTCAAATAAGATCCTCGGTCTGATGCGCCGCAGGTATAAGAGAGAACTATATGCAGAAAGGGTATCGTTAATCCGAAAATTAGTTCCCGATTGCTGTATTGGAGTCGATGTGATCGTTGGCTTTCCAGGCGAAACGAGAGAAGATTTTATTGATACCTATAATTTCCTCAACGACCTTGACATATCTTACCTGCATGTGTTCAATTACTCGGAGAGAGAGAACACGCCGGCAGCAAGTATGAAAGGAAAGGTCCCGGGTTCTCAGCGATCCGACAGAAGCAAAATGCTTCACATACTTTCGGAGAAGAAGCGCCGCGCCTTTTACGAAACTCAGGTTGGAAAGCCTGCATCTGTACTCTTCGAAGCTGATCATAAAGAAGGCTTTATGCACGGCTTCAGCCGCAATTATGTCAAAGTTAAAACGCCATATGATCCTCTGTTAGTAAATGAGCTCAGGTCAGTGACGTTTGAAAACATTGCTGCTGACGGCGATATGGAAATCTTTGATAATGCCGAAGTTTTTGCACACTGACCTGATCTAATCAATTGATTTCACTCTTAATTATCTTACCTTGCTAATTATTATCAGCACGTATATTTGATCTATGTTTCCAACTATAACCCATCTAATAGAATATCTTACAGGAATTCATATTCCCCTCCCGGTTCAAACTTTCGGATTTTTTGTTGCCCTCGCTTTTGCCGCAGGATACTGGGCTCTTTCGGAGGAATTTAAAAGAAAAGAGAAATTGGGGCTTGTTCAGCCCTTCACCAGAGAAGTGAAAGTTGGAGAGCCCGCTTCGATCGCTGAGCTATTTTTCAATGGCTTTTTTGGTTTTCTAATGGGTTTTAAATTACTGGAAGGCCTACTGCATTATTCTGACTTCGTTGAAAACCCGCAAACTTTTATACTATCAGGCCGTGGAAATATCCTCGGGGGGATACTTTTAGGGGGTTTGTTTGTTTATTGGTCTTACGCCGAGAAGAAGAAAGAAGCACTCGCCAAACCTAAAACTGTTAAAGAATTGGTGCACCCGCACCAGATAATGGGCAGCCTTTTAATGTGGGCAGCCGTTGGAGGATTTTTAGGGGCAAAGGTCTTTCATAACCTTGAATATTGGGATGATTTTGTAAAGGATCCAATCGGGGGCCTTTTTTCATTTAGCGGTTTGACGTTTTACGGAGGGCTTTTAGTAGGGGGCGCTGCAGTTCTGTACAAGGCCAAACAATATGGGATTAAGTGGATCCACATGGTTGATATAGCCGGACCAGGTTTAATGCTTGCCTATGCGGTTGGCCGTATCGGCTGTCATTTGTCTGGAGATGGTGACTGGGGGATCGTAAACCAGGCAGCAAAACCGGGATGGCTTAGCTGGGCTCCTGACTGGGTGTGGGCATTTAAGTATCCGCACAATGTAGTCAACGAAGGAGTTCCAATCGCGGGATGCTCGGGTAATTTCTGTAACGAGCTTCCATTGCCCGTATTTCCTACGCCGTTCTATGAGGTTTTGATGGGGCTTGCCATATTCGCCTTTCTTTGGTCTATCCGCGACCGGATTAAAATACCTGGCGTGATGGTCTCATTGTATCTTATACTAAATGGAATAGAGCGTTTCCTTATTGAAACTATCAGAGTAAATTCTAAATATCATGTTTTGGGTTTAGGGTTTACACAAGCTGAACTGATCTCAACTATTCTTATTATCACGGGGATTGCAGGGCTTATTTGCGCGACAAATAATGCGAAGAAACATCCGCAGAGTATTCCTGTTAAATAAATATGGATCTTTCAGCTCTGACCAAAGAAGTTGTCTCCCTGACTAAAGAGATAGGAGAGTTTATTCGAGGTGAATCGTTGATTTTTGATCGTGAGCATATTGAGTATAAAGGCCTTCACGATATGGTTTCTTATGTGGATAAAACCGCAGAACGGGATCTTGTAAAAGGTCTGTCAAGTATACTTCCTGAAGCGGGTTTCATTACAGAGGAGCAAACGAGTACCGTTCTTGCAGAAAATTACAATTGGATCATTGATCCGCTCGATGGAACAACAAATTTTATACATGGTGTCCCTTCCTTCTGTATTAGTATCGCACTTCAACATAATAATGAACTTGTTTTGGGAGTTGTCTATGAAATCAACCGCGACGAATGTTTTTCTGCATGGGAAAATGGCGGAGCTTATCTGAACGGTAAACGGATATCCGTATCCAATGCTCCCGCGGTCGAAAATACCCTTCTGGCAACCGGATTTCCTTTTTATGAATTCTCCAAGATGGAAAAGTATCTGAACGTATTGCGCACTCTTATGCAAAAGTGCCACGGTCTTCGCCGGATAGGTTCCGCAGCGCTCGATCTGGCATATGTGGCATGTGGAAGGTTTGACGGGTATTTTGAATACAATCTCAACTCGCATGATATCGCTGCCGGGATGGTGTTAGTAAGAGAAGCTGGAGGACAAACCTTTGATTTTAAAGGGGGAAACGATTGTTTCGATCGGCGTGAAATTGTCGCCACAAACGGGCGGATATCTTCTGAATTACTTGACGTTATCCGAAAAGAGTTTGACCTTTAGTATCAAGAACAATAGCCAGGAATCAAGGCTTTCCACCCAGCATCTTGGTTCTAGGTTCTTGATTCCAGGCTCTCTTACAGTGCTTCAGAAACTACTTCCGTAACTTCAGGAACCATACGCTTCAACAGGTTCTCTATACCTGATTTCAGCGTGATAGTTGAAGAAGGACACCCGCTGCAGGATCCGCGGAGCTCAACGGTAACAACACCTTCATTATATGATTTGTAGCTAATTGCGCCGCCATCCTGTTCTACAGCAGGACGAACGTAATCATGCAGGATCTGCTGAATTTTGATCTCTGTTTCTGTTCCTTCGAAACTTGCAGCAACTTCTTCTTTCTCAAGTATATTCAGTTCCGACTCAACAGCCCCTTTAACAAATTCTTTAAGAATTGGCTCGATATCCTGCCAGTCTGCGCTTTCTGATTTAGTGATAGTGACAAAATTGCTTGCAAAGAAAACACCGGTTACAAAATTGAACTTGAACAATTCACGTGCGAAATGCGATTTCTCAGCACTTTCCTTTGTAGGAAAGTCGACGCTGTTATTAGTTAGTAATTTGTTAACTAAAAATTTACGTGTAGCCGGGTTAGGGGTACTTTCGGTATAGACGTTCGTTGTTGATGTTGCAGTGCTCATGTCAATAAAATATTCACAAAATTACTAATTTTTAAACTTACTAATGCAGCGCTTGAAGTTATGACACGTGTATGACTGCCTACAATCCGGTATAATTAAATGGACTTATGGCCTTGAGTTCTGCCTTAACTGCATCCGAAATATCGAGTGTGTCTACGAACTGGCTGATCGTTGTTTGGTTTACATGGATGTTGGTTCTTGTCAGCTCTTTTAAGGCTTCGTATGGGTTCGGATAACCTTCGCGGCGAAGAATAGTTTGTATGGCTTCTGCAACCACCGCCCAGTTCGCTTCCAGGTCTTTTTGGATCGCGTCCTTATTTAACAACAACTTCTTTAGGCCTCTCACGGTCGACTTGATTGCAATAAGAGTATGTGCCAGCGGCACACCGATATTACGAAGCACTGTAGAATCGGTAAGATCACGCTGTAGCCGTGAAATTGGCAGTTTTGCCGCCAGGTGCTCAAAAAGTGCATTTGCAATCCCTAAATTACCTTCGGAATTCTCGAAGTCAATCGGATTAACTTTATGCGGCATTGCAGACGAGCCCACTTCACCCGCCTTTATCTGCTGTTTAAAATAATTCATCGAAATGTACGCCCAGATATCTCTGTTTAAATCGATTAAGATATTGTTTAGGCGTTTTAACGCATCACAATGTGCCGCAAAATTATCATAGTGCTCAATTTGAGTGGTATACTGAGAACGATGTAATTTTAAACCGTCATTCACGAACTTGTTTGCGAATTCTGTCCAGTTTATTTGCGGATAAGCGATATGGTGTGCATTAAAATTACCTGTCGCTCCGCCAAATTTCGCAGAGAATGGAATTGGGTTCAGTTGCGTTAGCTGCGCTTCTATTCTTTCGATGTATACTTGGAGCTCTTTTCCAAGTCGGGTAGGCGAGGCCGGTTGGCCATGAGTATGTGCCAGCATAGGGATGTCGGACCATTCTGACACCCTTTTTTTTAGTTGCCCGAGCAGTTCATTCAATGCGGGCAGATAGGAATTTTCAATTGCCAGCTTAAACGAGTGAGGAATAGCTGTGTTATTTATATCCTGTGAGGTAAGTCCGAAATGGATAAATTCTTTATGGTTGTCCAGGCCAAGTTTTGAAAATTCGTCTTTTATGAAATACTCCACGGCCTTAACATCATGGTTAGTCGTTTTCTCAATCTCTTTAACAGCCTCAGCGCTGGTATCATCAAAATTAAGGTAAATAGACCTTAGGGCGTTGAACTTTGTTTGATCAAAATCAGCTAGTTGAGGCAGAGGCAGCTCGCAAAGTGAGATAAAATATTCGATCTCAACATAAACCCTGAATTTTATTAATGCGGCTTCCGAAAAATAACCCGAAAGCTCCGAAGTAGCTTTGTGGTAACGTCCGTCAATAGGAGAAATGGCTGACAAGGGAGACAAATTCATGGGTGTTAAGATTTTCTGCGAAGTTAAGGGTTTATCTGATAATCCTCTAATCCTATTCCCGAACGTGCGAAACTAATCGCCACAATCCGATCGATCTTATAATCCTCTAATCCTATGAATCCTAATTCCGACAATCCTCATCCTAATGTCATTTACGAATAAATTAATATTATTTTCCAAGGAAACTTTTGAATTGAAAAAAGTTTCCATAGTTTTGTGGCACTATAAACAAGGAGTGTAATAATTGGAAGTAAAAGAATATATAATATCTGAATCAGACAATCTTTTTTGTCAGCATGGATTTAAGAGTGTGACGATGGATGACCTCGCAAAACACCTTGGTATGTCTAAAAAGACAATATATACGCATTTCAGCGATAAGAATGAGATCGTGAATATGGTGATTGAGAACAAGTTGAACGGCCAGAAATGCATTATAAAAGATGGCACTGATAAGGCTGAAAATGCAGTACACGAAATGTTCTTCGCTGTAACAAATATGAAAGAATTACTCTCTAACATGAACCCGAATTTGTTTCATGATCTTCAGAAGTACCATCCGCAGGCCTGGTTGTCCTTTAAAAAGTTTCGTCAAACGAGCCTTTACGAAACAATCTACAGTAATCTGGCAAGGGGGATAAAAGAAGGGTACTACAGGAATGATATTAAATGTGATATCCTGACCCAAATGCGGCTTGAGCAGGTGGATCTGATTTTTTCAAACAGCTCAGATTACACGAACGGAAAATACGGTATCGCGCAGGTTTTGGCCGAACTTACGGAGCACTTCCTTTACGGCATATGCTCACTTAAGGGTCATAAATTAATTAATAAATACAAAGAGATAACAGAAGAAGAATAATAACCGCTATGAAATATAAATATCTGAGTTTACTAATATGCTTTTGCTTCGCTGTATCCGCAAAAGCACAACAAGCTGATACAGTTGCGGCATTCACCCTTAAACAGGTAATCGATTACGCGCAAAACCATCAGGTTGCTATCCTCAACGCACGGATCGATGAAGACATCGCAAAAAATACCGTTAAACAAACTATTGGTATTGGTTTGCCTCAGGTGAGCGGAAATGCAAATTTTCAGGATTTTATCAAATTGCCAACAAGCCTGTTGCCTGGTGAGTTTTTTGGAAAGCCTGGTACGCAGATCCCGGTTCAGTTTGGTGTTAAATACCAGTCATCCTTAGGCCTCGAATTAAATCAGCTCTTGTTTGATGGTTCATATCTCGTTGGCCTTCAGGCGTCAAGAACATATAAAGAATTGTCCAATAAGAATTTAACCAGAACGCGCATTGAAACTTCAGTTGCAGTTACCAAAGCTTATTATTCAGTGCTGGTCAGTAACGAACAGCTTAATCTTGTGGATGCGAATCTCTCGAGGCTTAAGAAATCTTTAAGCGATACTGAAGCCATGTTTAAGAATGGCTTTGTGGAGAAGATTGATGTTGACCGCTTAAAAGTGCTAAAGAATAACCTGGATACGGAACGCGAGAACGTAATAAGGCTGCTTGCTCTCAATGTAAACCTTTTGAAATTCCAAATGGGAATGACAGTGAACAGTAAGCTGACTTTGACTGATTCGATCGCAAGTCTTCAGGCAGACCTGGCGATCATAGCAAGTGATACCACTGCTTATCGTAACCGGATCGAATATTCATTGCTCGAAACCCAAAAGAAGTTGAATGAGTTTGATCTTAAGCGTTACAAAAGTCAGTTTTTGCCATCCTTATCTGCTTTTGGAAGTTCTTCACAGAGTTTTCAGTCAAACAACTTTTCTGAACTCTTTAACACAAATTTCCCAAGTACTATAATCGGTCTCCGATTGTCGGTTCCAATTATCTCCGGTGGAATTAAGTTAAACCAGGTACGTAACGCTAAACTAGCCATCCTTAAGACTCAGAACAACCTTATGAATCTTCAAAATGGGATAAACCTCGAAGTTGATCAGGCTCAGACAACCTATTTAAACAGCCTCAAATCATTAGATAATCAAAAGAGGAATATGGAGCTGGCGCAGGAAGTACTAAGAGTATCCAAGATCAAGTATGAGCAGGGAGTGGGTTCAAGCATTGAAGTTACCACTGCTGAAACTTCCTTAAAAGAAGCTCAAAACAACTATATAAACGCCTTATACGATCTGATGATCAATAGAGTTAACGTTGAAAAAGCTTCAGGTAAAATAACTTATTAACTATAACCGAACAAATCAATCTGAGATGATCATCACAAATATAAATCGGCTTCGAAATACTCCTAAGAAAGGTAATACCGGGCAGGTTAATCTAAACTTAAACAACAATAACATTTCCATGAAAAATTTAATATTCGTAGGTATTACTCTTTTCCTTGCAGCGTGTGGAGGAAAAACGACCGATAAAAAGGTTGAGCTTGAAACTTTGAAAAAAGAAAGAATTGCGATCGATTCAAAAATAGCAGCACTGGAGGCTGAGGTAGGAACAGTAAAAGCGGCTGAAGACGTTAAGAACGTAAGCATACTTGAAGTTCAGGAAAGTGTTTTTAGCAATTATCTGGAAGTTCAGGGACGGATTGATGCTGAAGACAATGTCCAGGTTAGTCCTGAAGCACAAGGCGTAGTAACAGCCGTGTATGTAAGCGTAGGCCAGAATGTGGGCCGCGGACAAATATTAGCCCAAATCGACGATAAAGTTTTAAGGCAAAACATTTCCGAAATGCAAACTCAATTAAACCTTGCAAACACTTTATTCCAGCGCCAGAAAAATCTTTGGGATCAGAAAATTGGCACAGAAATGCAATATATCAACGCCAGATCTCAAAAAGAAGCTGCTGAGCGTCGTATTGCGACATTGAGATCACAGATAGCCATGTATAAGATCAAAGCTCCTATTTCAGGAACAATTGATGCGATGGATATGAAAGTCGGCTCAGTAGCTTCCCCGGGAATGTCTTCGATCAGGATCATCAATGCAAGCAAATTGAAAGCAAAGGCTCTGGTTGCTGAATCGTACGCGGGCCGCGTTAGCCAGGGAGACAATGTGCAGGTTATCTTGCCGGATGTACCGGATTCCATCAACACGAAAATCTCGTTTGCCTCTAAAACAATAGATCCCGTATCAAGGAGCTTTAACGTTGAGATTAAGCTTCCGGCAAATAGCAGATATCGCCCCAACATGCTTAGTATCCTGAAGATCATTGATTACAAGAATGATAAAGCATTAGTTGTACCTGTAAATGCTATCCAAAAGGCAGAAAATGGCGACTACATGTTTATTTCAGAAAACGGAAAAGCAAAGCGTGTTAATATTCAAACCGGAAAAGTTTCTGGTGGTAGAGCAGAAATCCTTTCAGGACTTAAAGCCGGCGATAAGGTGATTGTTGCCGGAATGGATGGCTTAAGTGAAGGTGATATCGTAAAAGCTAATTAATAAAAATATTATAGTGCTTTCTAAGAGAGTATAACAAAAATAAAATGGAAGACATTAATAAAGAGTTCAAACCATCCAGTTGGGCCATTGAGAACAGGACAGCGATCTATGTGCTGACTATTATCATTGCTATTATTGGATATTCATCATATTTGGGCCTCCCGAAAGAAAACTTTCCTGAGGTGATAATTCCAAAGATCTTCGTTCAGACGGTTTACCCTGGAACGTCTCCGGCAAATATGGAGAACCTGGTTACTAAACAGCTCGAAAAGCAATTAAAATCAACATCGGGCTTAAAGAAGATAACTTCAAATTCATACCAGGATTTTTCGATCATTACTGCTGAGTTCAATACGAATGTGGATATCAAAGACGCAAAACAACGCGTTAAGGACGCTGTTGATAAAGCGCGTCAGGATCTTCCAACCGATCTTCCAACCGATCCCAATGTAATGGATATCAACCTTTCAGATCTGCCGATAATGTATCTTAATATTTCGGGTGATTATGATCTGAAAAGCCTTAAGAAATATGCTGAGGATATTCAGGATGAGGTTGAAAGTCTAAAAGAGATCTCCGGTGTTGACATTGTAGGGGCACTTGATCAGGAAGTTCAGATCAATGCCGACCTGAATAAAATGGCAGCTGCTCAGATTTCCTTTGGTGATATCGAACGAGCTGTAGGTTACGAGAATTTGACTATTTCCGGGGGTACTATCAAAATGGACGGGGTGCGTAGAACGCTGAATGTAAAAAAGGAATTTGCCAGTGCGGATGAGATTTCAAATCTAATTATAAAGACTCCAACCGGCGCATCTGTTTATCTAAGGGATGTCGCGGAAGTAAAAGATTCATTCAAAGAACAGGAAAGCTATGCCCGTTTGTACGGAAAGAATGTAATCACCCTGAACGTTAAGAAGAGGAGTGGAGAGAACCTTATTGACGCATCGGATAAGATCAATGCTCTTGTAGCTGAGCTTAAGGCGACCACCTTGCCGAAGAATCTTGACGTCACAATTACCGGTGACCAGTCAGATAAAACCCGTGTAACCCTTCATGATCTGATAAATACGATCATTATAGGATTTATCCTGGTAACTCTTATCCTGATGTTCTTCATGGGTGTTACAAATGCAATATTCGTTGCATTGTCGGTACCGCTTTCGATGTTCATCGCTTTTATGGCTATGCCTGCTCTGGGTGGATTATTTGGATTCAGCTTTACCATGAATATGATGGTGCTGTTTTCATTCCTGTTGGGATTGGGAATTGTAGTTGATGATGCTATCGTGGTAATTGAGAATACACACCGTTTATTTGAGAATGGCAAAGTTCCAATTAAGAAAGCTGCAAAGGCAGCTGCTGCGGAAGTCTTCCTTCCGGTTCTTTCAGGTACGCTGACAACACTGGCGCCATTCGTTCCATTGTTATTCTGGCCTGGAGTTATCGGAGAGTTTATGTTCTTCCTGCCGATGACTCTGATTATAACTTTACTGGCTTCCCTAATCGTCGCTTACATCATAAATCCTGTATTCGCAGTTGATTTCATGAAACCAGAGGACCATAGTCCGCTTAAGCCGAAATTTGACAAAGGCGTTAAGAAAACGTTGTTAATTTTCGGGGGCGTAGCTTTATTGGCCTATCTGTATAATTTCGGTCTGGGTAATTTTGTAGTATTCCTTGCTCTTTTATATCTGTTACACCATTTCTATTTGGCGAAGAGTATACAAAAGTTCCAGACTATAACCTGGCCAGGTATACAAAATAAATATGTAGCTATACTTGATCGGGCATTAAACTGGCCAAGAGCTATTCTGTGGGGTACTGTTGGATTATTTTTGCTCACGCTGGGACTCATGGTGGTTGTGCCGCCAAAGGTGGTATTCTTCCCAAAAAGTGACCCAAACTTTGTTTTTGTATATATCCATTTACCTGTAGGTACAGATCAGGCCTTCACAAATGAAGTTGTTAAAAAGGTAGAGAATGATGTAACCAAAGTGGTGGGCAGAAATAATCCTGACGTGTCTTCTATAATATCAAACGTAACCATTGGCGTAACTGATCCGCAAAGTGAGGATCAGGGACAGTACACCAATATGGGAAAAGTTACCGTAGCCTTTGAATCGTTTGGTAAACGTACGGGAGAAAGCACTTCGGTTTATCTTGATAAGATCCGTAAAGCTGTAAAGGGCATTCCTGGTGCTGAAATTACAGTAGCTCAGGAACAGGGTGGTCCGCCGACTTCAAAACCTATTAGTATCGAGATCACCGGGAACAACCTGGATTCATTGGTGAAGACTTCGGAAAGATTGAAGCAATACCTGGTCTCAAAGCAGATTGCCGGAGTTGAAGAGCTGAAGTCTGATTTCCAGAATAATAAGCCTGAGATCATTTTTGATATTGACCGTGAAAGGGCAAACAGAGAAGGTATTTCATCCGGACAGATCGGTATGGACCTTCGTACGGCCATCTTCGGTAAAGAAGTTTCCAAGTTCCGTGATGCTGATGAAGATTACGAAATTAATCTTCGTGCAACTGAAGAGCAGCGTAATAACCTTGACGCGCTAAGAAATATGAAAATGACGTATCGCGATATGGGAATGGGGGGTATAATCCGCCAGGTGCCTTTGTCGTCATTCGCATCGATCGACTATGTAAATACTTACGGAGGTATTAAACGCAAGCAGGAGAAGAGGATCATTATTTTGTCCTCTAATGTTCTTGGTGAATACAATCCGAATGAGGTTGTTACTAATATTCAAGGCGAAATCGACCAATATAATCCACCTGCCGGAATAGAAGTGAAGATGGCTGGTGAGCAGGAAGAGCAACAGGAAACAATGAACTTTTTAGGAACTGCACTGATGATATCTATGGGTTTGATCCTGATCATTCTGGTGGCGCAGTTCAATTCTGTGTCCAAGCCTTTGATCATCCTAAGTGAGATCGGGTTGAGTATTATCGGCGTGTTGCTGGGTGTTACGATATTCAGAATGGATATGTCGATCGTTATGTCCGGAGTAGGTATCGTCGCCCTTGCAGGTATTGTTGTTCGGAACGGAATACTCCTGGTTGAGTTCTTCGAGCTGATGATAGAAGAGGGTATGAGCGTACGTGATGCGATACTCGAAGCAGGGCGTACTCGTATGACTCCTGTATTATTGACGGCTACTGCAACTATGCTCGGACTCATTCCGCTCGCAGTGGGATTAAATATGGATTTTACAACCTTATTCAGCGAGTTTAATCCGCATTTATACTTTGGCGGAGATAACGTTGCATTCTGGGGACCTTTATCATGGACAATGATATTCGGTTTAAGTTTCGCCACGTTCCTTACCCTTATACTGGTTCCGTGTATGCTGCTTCTTGCAGATTCAAATAAAAGAAAAGTTAAAGGCTGGTTAGCGAAGAAACCTAAGCCAGAAACGGTTTAAGATAGTGTTAGTTTAGTTTAGGTTGATAAGCGGGTTTCGAAAGGAGCCCGCTTTTTTTGTTTTGAGGGGCGGAGCGAGGAACCTTATTTACTGAACTGGACACGAAAGGAGCTCCCAGCCTGCCTGCGGTAGGCAGGTTTTCATTTTCTTTTCCGCCCATCGTCCTTATTACCTCTTCCCAAAAAATATAGGTACAAAAAAAACCCTCTCAAATTGAGAAGGTCTTTCTTGTAATTTTTGGTTAATTAGTGTTTTACTGAATCAACAGCAGCATCAGCAGCTGAATCAACAGTATCGATTTGTGCTTCTAAAGAATCAGTAGTCATTTCTGCAGTAGAATCAATTGTGTCAGCAGCAGCTTCTTCAGTTTTGTTTGAGTTACAAGCAGCAACTGATAAAGAAATAGCTAAAGCTAAGAAACCGAATTTGAATAAATTTTTCATTGTTTAGTGGTTAAAAGTTATTTAAATAATTTACACTTAATACCTGTTAATTAAAAAGGTAACCCTTGATATGAAAAAAATATAAAAAAATATTTTTGCTATCATTGGGTTACAATTCCGCGTAAAAAGTATTAATAGTGAGAAAAGAGATAAAAAGTTCAGTTCCAGCCGATAATGAGATAATACTTGGGATACTGAATGACTCTAAAGATATTTTAAACCGGCTTTACAAAACTTATTTCCCCATGGTACTGCAATTGGTACTTAACAATAACGGGAATGAGGATGATGCAAAGGATATTTTCCAGGAGTCGGTTATCGTTCTTTATAATAAGGTAAAAAGTGGAAATTTTGAGCTGAATAGCAAGCTTAAAACTTTTCTGTATTCTGTTTGTCGTCGCTTATGGCTGAAGCGGTTAAATGCCCAGAGCCGTAACGTTAGAAACATAGAAGATTTCACAGATATTATCCCAGTTGAGGATGATATGGAGAAACACGAGGAAAAGGACAGGCAGTTTACTAAGATGGAGCATGCTCTCAAGCAGTTAGGAGAACCATGCAAAACCATCATAGAAGATTACTACTTACAAAACAGATCCATGCAGGAGATCTGTGAGAAATTTGGTTACACCAATGCGGATAACGCCAAAACTCAAAAATATAAGTGCCTGCAACGGTTGAAGAAGATATTTTTTCAATCCTAATTACACAAAATGAAAAAGGATATCGAAATAACTAATCTGATCGACGCTTACTTAAGAGGTGAACTTTCATCTGCTGAGCTTGCTGACTTCCAGCAGCAAAGGAGCACCGATCCGGCTTTTGATCTCAATGTAGTTGAGCATGAAAATCTGGTAGGCCATTTGACGGAATATGGTGACAGAGTTCGGCTGACTTCTGAGATGAATGCTATTCACGAGGAAATTGATGTCGAAGCTTTAAAAAGAGAAGTAAAACCTGAGCCTCCTGTTATTTATAGGCTTTGGAACAAGTATCGCGTAAGCGCAGCTATTGCTGCAACTGTGGCGATGATTGCTGTGTTTGGCACCTTGTTTTCCACAGGATATTTTGCCCAAGGTATCTCATCTAATTTTACCCAGATGCGTCGTGATATTAATAATATTAAACGTTCTCAAAACGCCTTGATTAAAAACATTAGCGATAAACCTTCAAGAGGCCCGGTTAATCCCGGTCAATTCGGTGGTACCGGTTTTGCGCTATCTGCCAATGGTTATATAGTAACAAATTATCATGTTATTAAGGGTGCGGATTCTGTGTATGTACAAAATAACGCAGGGGAAGTATTTAAGGTAAAACAAATCTATACGGATCCTACATACGATATTGCCGTATTGCAAATCGAAGACCCTGCTTTCAGTTTGGCATCTCTCCCTTATACCTTTAAGAAATCTGCTTCCGATATCGGTCAATCAGTTTACACAATCGGTTTTCCGAGAGACGACCAAGTTTATGGTGAGGGTTATGTAAGCTCGCGTAACGGTTTTGCAGGTGACACAGTTGCTTATCAGGTCTCCATCCCTGTCAATCCTGGAAATAGCGGCGGTCCTCTGCTTGATACTAAAGGAAATATTGTAGGGATTATAAATGGTAAACAAACATTTGCCGATGGAGCTGCCTTTGCAATTAAATCGAATTATATTTTAGAATCTATTCAGGCGATTTCTCAGGATTCGCTCGAAAAGAAGCTGGTTCTTAATAAACGCAACACACTGACAGGCTTAAGTCGTCAGGATCAGATAAAGAAATTGGAACCGTATATTTTCATGGTGAAGGTGTACTAAGAGCTATCAGCTTCTTTCCAAATACCTGACGGCAAAAAAGAACGAATCACTCTAGCCTAACTTGCAAAATTCAATGCCCACAGCCCATAACCCACAGCTACCGGTCCACTTCACCCAGAACAATATCTATCGAGCCTAGGATAGCCACCAGATCGGCTATTAAGACCCCCCGCGCAATTTCAGGAAGTACAGATAAATTGTTAAAACTTGGCGCCCGTGCTTTCACACGCTTTGGGATCTCTGTTTTGCCATCAGTAATGAAGTAATATCCAAGCTCACCCTTAGGGTTTTCTGCGCGGACATAGAAGTCCTGTTCTTTCGGGATGATCTTTTTAGGAAGCTTTGCCCGCGGGTCAAATTCTGGTGTGCGTTTTAACTCTTTTTGAAGCCGTTCCAGGCATTGTTCAATGATATGCACTGACTGTACGATCTCATCAACACGAACTTTGTAGCGGTCCCAGCAGTCGCCAGCTTTCCCCATTTCGCCTTTGCCTACAGGAATATCAAATTCCAGTTCCGGATAAACGGAATATTCGTCAACACGACGAAGATCCCATTTCAATCCGGATCCCCGGAGCATTGGCCCGGAACATCCGTAGTTGATCGCCACATCGAGGGGTAAGATTCCGACACCAGCAGTTCTGTTGATGAAGATCTGGTTATTTGTTAAAAGCTCATCAAGCTCTTTTAACTTAGGTTTAAAGTAGTCGACAAATTCACGGCAGCGCTCTTCAAAGCCGACCGGCAGATCATAGAATAAACCACCGATCCAGATATAATTATACAACATCCGTGAACCTGATGCCCATTCAAGCATATTCATAATATGTTCGCGGTCGCGGAAGCACCATAAGAAGGGAGTGAAGGCTCCGATATCTATTCCATAGGTACCGATTGCTATAAGGTGCGAGCCTATGCGGTTTAACTCACAAACCAGAACCCGGATGTATTCGATCCGTTTAGGGATGTCTTTATCAATGCCCAGCATCCGTTCCACACCCATAACAAAGGCGTGGTCATTGTTCATGGAGGCGAGATAATCCATCCGGTCAACGAACGGGATGATCTGCTGATAACTCAGGCTTTCACAATGTTTTTCGAAGCAACGGTGAAGATAACCCATATGCGGGATCACCTCTTTAACTATCTCCCCGTCGGTAATCAATTCAAGTCTTAACACACCATGAGTTGATGGATGCTGCGGACCCATATTGATGATCATTTCTTCCGGTTCAAGATGCTCGGTAAGCTGGGTATACCTTGTTCTATTTGAATTCACCCGAACTAATTTATTTTAATGCCTTTATACTCTTCGGCGGCAACATAATCTTTTCTTAACGGATAGCCTTCCCAATCATCCGGCAGCAATATTCGTCTGAGATCCGGATTGCCCTCGAAAGAAATGCCTATCAAATCGTATGCTTCCCGTTCATGCCACTCTGCTGTTTTCCAAACCTCAGTCACGCTTTTGAAAGAGGGCAGGATACCGGTGTTTCGATAATGCTCTTTGATCACTTTTAAAGTAAGCTGGGATTTAAAAGGTATTGAAGCTAAATGATAAACAACGGCGAACTTGTTTTCCTCAACACCGTAATCTACCCCGGTAAGGCAGGAAAGAAAATCAAAATAGGTCTGTTCGTTATCACGCAATTCCATGCAGACATTTGCTATCTGATCCGGATCAATAACAAAGGCAGGCTGAAGCCCGGCAGTTTGTACTTCTACTATCGCATCCGGGCCGAATTTACTGGTGAGAAGGGTCTTAATATCGCCGAAGTCCATTATTATTAAGGTGCAAGCCGAACGATCTTCCAGCTTTGTTTATCAGCTTTTTTATAAACTATTCTGTCGTGAAGCCTGCTTGGGCGGCCCTGCCAGAACTCAACCACCTGTGGTCTAACTACATAACCGCCCCAGTATGCTGGTTTCGGCACATCTCTGTTTGCATACCGCGTCTCGTTTTCTTCCCAGCTCTTTTCGAGTCCCGCACGACCTTCTATAACCTGGCTTTGGGGAGATACAACAGCTCCAATCTGGCTTCCCTTTGGGCGCGAGTGAAAGTATTTTTCGGACTCTTCTTTTGTCAATTTTTCAACAGTTCCTTCAATACGGATCTGCCTCTCTAATTCGGGCCAGAAAAACACCAGCGCTACGACCGGGTTTTTAGCCATTTCTTTACCTTTTGCACTTAAATAGTTGCTATAGAAAATAAAGCCTCTTTCTTCATAACCCTTCATGAGTACAATTCGTGCCGAAGGTTTTCTATCGATACTTGTGGTAGCAAGAGTCATTGCGTTTGCTTCGTTAACACCGGCATCCATAGCCTCTTTGAACCACTTACCAAATTGCTTTACAGGATCTTTCGCTACATCCTTTTCAGATAAGCTTACCGAGCTATATTCCTGGCGGAGGCTTTCAACAACTTCTTTTTTTACTGACATTCTATAATAATAAGGACAATAGTTTTGGGAAAGTGTTTTCCTATGCAAACTTAATAAATGCGCGCTGTAATCTACCATTTCGCCGATATATTTGGTTGTGAACCGTGAGCAATCAGCCATGATCTCCTGCACGTTCTGGGAAAGTGAAAGCTCAAAACCTATAGCTCTAATCCCCAAACAGTTTAATGCCCTTATTGTTACCCATTTATGCTAAGTCCTGTTAAACCTCGAAAAGGAAGCCTGCTTGTTTCAGAGCCATTCATGCTGGATCCGAATTTTAAACGGTCTGTCGTACTCTTAACTGAATTCGAAGAGCAAGGTGCTATTGGTTTTGTATTGAATCAGCGGAGCGACATGCTGGTGAGTGACCTGATTCCTGACTCGGCCTGCTCATTCCCGGTTTTTATTGGCGGGCCGGTAGCTAACGACACGCTTCATTTCATCCATTCTGCTTATGAAAAACTGAACAGCGGGATTGAAATAATGGATGGCGTTTATTGGGGCGGCAATTTTGAAGCGCTGCAGATATTGATAAATAACAACCAGATAGATAGTTCTGAAATAAAGTTCTTCATAGGGTATTCAGGCTGGGCCGAAGAACAGCTGGAAGGGGAGTTAGAGCAAAATTCGTGGCTGGTGGCCAGCAAGTTTAATTCGGAAGTGATCTTTGTAGAAGACGAAGAAAACCTCTGGAGAGAGGTGGTTATTGGCTTAGGGCCTAAATACGCCCATATTGCAAATTTCCCGGAGAACCCTCAATGGAATTAGCTTTGGGCCAGGGGTATGAGATTTGAGTTTTTGTCAGACCTACCCAATACCCATAGCTCAAAGCTTATTGCTCCATTTCCTTAGCACTTACTTCTACTATTCTCCTTAATTCAGCCTTAAAATCAATCAGCTTTTGCGCCAGAGCACTATCAGCGGTTCCAAGTATTTGCGCAGCCAGTATTCCCGCATTTTTTGCGGCGTTTAACGCTACAGTAGCTACGGGTATTCCATTAGGCATTTGAAGTATAGATAGCACTGAATCCCAGCCATCAATCGAATTTGACGACTTCACAGGCACTCCAATCACAGGAATGTGTGTGATTGACGCCACCATTCCCGGCAAATGGGCAGCACCGCCGGCACCGGCAATTATAACTTTCAAACCTCTGGTCGAAGCTGATTTTGCGTATTCAAACATTCGATCTGGAGTACGGTGAGCCGAAACAATAGTGATCTCAAAGCTGACTCCAAATTCCTTTAACACATCCGCAGCGTCCTGCATGATATTTAGATCTGACTTGCTGCCCATGATGATCCCGACAAGGGGAGTAGTAGATGATTTTAAAGCACTCATTATATTGACTGTAAATATATTAGGGTTAAATATTAAATCTTTACTTTAATTGTGGCCTGAACAAACCTAGCTGTCTCTATAGCTTTTTCCCGGTCATCGTCGAGTATGGTCACATGTCCCATCTTACGGAATGGCTTCGTTAATTTCTTGCCATAAAGATGTACATAAACTCGTTCAATTTTAAGGATCTCATTCAATCCTTCGTATTCAGCAAGGCCTTCAAATCCTTTTTCTCCAAGAAGATTGATCATCACAGCATTACTTATTGAACGGGTATCACCCAGCGGCAAATTGAATATTGCCCTGAGATGCTGTTCATATTGCGAGGTATAGTTGCCCTCTATAGTTTGGTGACCGCTATTATGCGGACGAGGGGCAAGCTCGTTTACAAGTATCTGCCCATCTTTAGTGAGGAACAGCTCCACAGCCAATACGCCGACTATTTTAAGGTCTTGTGCTATTTTTACGGCAAGATTATCTGCCTTTTGAAGAATGTCCGGAGATAATGTTGATGGAGAGATCAAAAATTCAACAAGATTAACTTCCGGATTAAATTCCATTTCAACACAAGGGAACGTTTTAATCTCACCATTTTCATTTCTAGAAACGATAACCGCCAACTCTTTCTCAAAATCTACCCAGTCTTCTATCAGGCTTGGAGCATCAAATGCATTATCCAGATCTGCTGTGTTTCTGACGGAATGGACGCCACGTCCGTCATAGCCATCTTTTCTGAGTTTTTGAATGTATGGCAGCGGAAAGTTTCCGTTCTTAAGTTCAGCGCGGTTCTGGATGAGCTGAAACCTGGAACTTGGAATATTGTTTTCTTTAAAAAACTGTTTCTGAATTCCTTTATCCTGGATTAACCTGATTACACGGGACTGCGGGTAAACCAACACACCTTCGCTTTCAAGCTGCTCCAGTGCGTCCACATTTACCTTCTCTATCTCAATGGTGACCAAGTCGAGGTCCTTACCAAAATCATAAACTGTTCGATAATCTGTAAGAGAGCCTGTTACGAATTTACTGCAAAGATCTTTACAAGGAGCATCGGCATCAGGGTCAAGGACATGGGTGGTAACATTGAAGTTTATCGATTCCTGTATCAGCATCCGGCCAAGCTGGCCTCCGCCTAAAATGCCAAGTTTCAAATCGCCGTAAAATGATTTCATAGTATATATGTTGACTCAAGCCAGAACACTAGCTGTTAAGAAGGCTTTCCTGCTGTATTTTTTTCTGTAACTCAAGTATTCCGCCAATTAATGATTCTGGCCTTGGAGGGCAGCCCTGGACGTAAACATCCACTGGTATAATCCTGTCTACACCCTTGACAACATGATAGCCATGCTGCCAGTAAGGGCCGCCGCAATTTGAACATGATCCCATAGAAATCACATACCTCGGCTCAGGCATTTGTTCATAAAGCCTTTTTATCCGCTCAGCCATTTTGAATGTTACCGTACCGGCGATTATTATCACATCACATTGTCTGGGTGAAGGCCTCGGGAAAACACCAAAGCGATCCAGATCATAGGTCGAGGCCATCGATCCCATCATTTCAATAGCACAGCATGCAATTCCGAAACTCATTGGCCACAAAGATGAAAGACGCGCCCAGTTCAGGAGGTCATCCATTTTTGTAACTACAATACCACCGTTCTCACTTTTTATCTCTAAGCTCACTTTAAGGTTTTTTAAATTGAGGCCTGAACGCAGGTCTGACGGCCGCCGGTTTGTTTTCTACAGGTGATGCAAGTTCCGGCTGAGCATTACTGTCCGCCCCAAACTCTCTCACAATATATTTCGTGTCATTTATTTTAGCGTACATAGCTAAGGGCACTTTCCCCGGACCAACAGGCAAAACGTTTTCAGGTTTTATCCAATTCAGGTCACCCTTCTTCCATACATACATTAGTCCGATTAACAGAATGCCAATAAAAATGAACATTTCGATAAGGCTTAACCACCCCCAGCGGCTATCTGCAACAAGTAGTGTTTCCTGGCTAAAAATCGTCGCCCAGGGAAAGATGAACACCATTTCCACATCGAATAAAAGGAAAATAAGAGCTACTACATAAAAGCGTGAATTGAACTGGATCCAGGAACTTCCTTTGGGTTCTTCGCCGCATTCGTAAGTGCTCAGCTTCACTGAGTTTGGTCTTTTGAGGGCAACCAGCCTTCCAAGGAAAAATGTGAACAGCACGAATAAAATACCCATCACCATGTAGATAAACACCTTGCCGAACTCTGTAAGCTGAGATGGTTCAATCATCGATCAAAAGTAGCAATAATGTCTGGAATTGGTAAACGTTATCTGTGATCGGTAATCAGTAACGAGTGAGGAAGTAATCAGTAATCAGTGTGATCAGTGCGAAACTACCAGGAGAGGAGTAGTCGGTAATCAGTGGCAGGTGAACTAGTTTCGGTAAAAGTAGGATCAGTAATCGTTGACGGTGTGTACGATAGGTACTGATCACCGATTACTAATCCGCGATTCCCGGGTTACCGAATACCCACGGTGTGGATAAGGTTTTTTTGAATTTAAAACTCTTAAGCGCAAATTCGCATCACAATTACGAACAGGTATGAGTCAGACCAAATATAAAAAGGTAGCATCCGAGCTATCCGTGCAGGAGAAACAGGTAGAGGTAACTGTCAAATTATTGGATGAAGGCGGCACGATCCCTTTTATTTCCCGTTACCGGAAAGAAATGACCGGAAGTTTAGATGAGGTGCAGGTTGCAGCTATACGTGACAGAATGCAGCAATTGATCGATCTTGATAAACGCCGCGAAGCCATAATTAAGTCGATGAAAGACCTGAACGTTCTAACTCCTGAATTGGAGAGCCAGATAAATAACGCGGAAACTATGGTCCTTTTGGAAGACATATACCTTCCATACAAACCCAAACGTAAAACTAAAGCATCCGTAGCGCGTGAGCGTGGCTTGCAGCCGCTTGCTGATAAGATCTTTGAGCAATCGAATATTGACATCGAGATTGAGGCAGCTAAATACATTGATGAAGAAAAGGGCTTACCTTCTTCAGCGGACGCCCTTGCGGGTGCCCGGGACATCCTCGCGGAATACATGTCAGAAAACGCTGACCTGCGTGCAAAGATGCGTATGTTTTTCTTTAACAAGGGTAGTTTTCATTCCAGGCTTATAAAAGGAAAAGAAGAAGCAGGACAGAAGTATAAAGACTACTTCGACTGGACAGGGGCTGTAAAATCAGCGCCATCTCATCGTGTTCTGGCTTTGCGCAGAGCGGAAAAAGAAATTGTCCTTACGCTCGATATTGAAGTCCCAGAAGAAGAAGCAGTGTTGATCCTGGAAAACATGTTTGTCACATCCAGAAACGCTGCAGCCGGTGAAGTGAAAATCGCTGCAGCCGATTCCTTCAAGCGGCTAATAAAGCCGTCAATGGAAACGGAAATAAGATTGCTGACAAAGAAGGCTGCTGATACTGAGGCTATCCGTGTTTTTGCAGATAATGCCAGGCAACTGTTACTGGCTGCGCCGGTGGGTCAGAAGCGCATCATGGCTATAGATCCAGGGTTCAGGACTGGATGTAAGGTGGTGTGCTTAGACGAGCAGGGCCAGCTGATAGAAAATACAAATATCTATCCCCACAATGGCAATGAGAGTTCGAAAGAAGCCGCGAAAAGCATCAGGTTCCTTGCTGATAAATACAAGATTGAAGCAATTGCGATAGGAAATGGTACTGCGGGACGTGAAACCGAAACGTTTGTTCGTTCTCTTGACCTCACTGATGCCATAGTTGTCATGGTAAACGAAAGTGGCGCCTCGATCTATTCAGCGTCTGATGTTGCACGTGAAGAATTCCCGGATAAAGATATCACTGTAAGAGGGGCTGTTTCAATAGGCCGCCGTCTTATGGATCCGCTCGCGGAGCTCGTGAAGATCGATCCTAAATCAATTGGCGTTGGACAATACCAGCACGATGTTGATCAGACACATTTGCAAACCTCTCTGGACGATACCGTGATCAGCTGTGTGAATTCGATCGGAGTGGAGCTTAATACCGCATCTAAACAGATCCTTTCATACATTTCAGGCCTCGGTCCGCAGTTAGCACAGAACATTGTGGAGCACCGGAATAAGAACGGCGCATTCAAAAGAAGATCGGACCTTAAGCAGATTCCCCGGCTGGGTGAAAAAGCCTTTGAACAGGCCGCCGGCTTTCTTAGGATCAGGAATTCTGAGCATCCGCTTGATGGGAGTGCGGTACATCCGGAAAGATACTCTCTCGTTGAAAAAATGGCTAAGGATCTGGGCTGCACGCTGGAAGACCTGATCAAAGAGGACAAGTTTCGGAAACAGATCAGGCTGCAAAATTATGTAAGTGAGTCTGTAGGCCTCCCCACTTTAAACGATATATTGAATGAACTCGCCAAGCCAGGATTGGATCCGAGAGATCAATTTGAGGCTTTTACCTTTTCTGAAGGAATTAACGCGATCACCGATCTCCGTGTCGGGATGACCTTGCCAGGAATTGTAACTAATATTACTGCTTTCGGAGCTTTTATTGATATTGGTGTGCACCAGGATGGCCTTGTTCATGTAAGTCAGCTGTCAAATAAATTTGTAAAAGATCCGAATGACGTAGTTAAAGTTAGCCAGAAGGTTCAGGTGAAGGTAACAGAGGTGGATATCCCTCGTAAGCGAATTGCATTGACAATGAAAATCGAGGAAGCAGCGCCTGCTAAACCTAAGTTTAAGAAACCTGAACGAGTGGAGGTGCGTTCGGTTCCAAAACCTAAGCCTGAGACGGATATCGCTATAAAGCTTGCGGCGTTGAGGAATAAGTTTTCATGACCGGTCACTGGTCGCTTGCATATTTTAACCGCAAAGTGTAATATAGGGCTATAACTATTTTGAACTGAAAGAATTTTACAGCGGTTGGCGAAATAAACACAGAGGACACAGAGATTCCACGGAGGGGACAGAGTATACATGACTCGTCCTTAATTAGGTTGACAGTTTTTATAAAGATAAATACATTTATTGT
>NZ_JBBJNI010000062.1:0-22474 GCF_037719425.1 Daejeonella sp.
TAAAAGGACAGGGAAGCATTACCGAAATAAACGTGGCAGAAACCATGAAAGAGATTCGAAAAGCTCTTCTGGATGCCGACGTTAACTATAAAACCGCCAAATCTTTTACCGATGAGGTTAGAGAAAAGGCACTCGGACAGAATGTATTAACCGCTGTATCACCAGGGCAGTTGTTAACCAAACTGATGAATGATGAACTGGCAGCCCTGATGGGCGGCACAGTTGAAGAGCTTAACATCACAGAAAATCCAACGATTATATTAATAGCCGGATTAAACGGTGCCGGTAAAACAACTTTCTCAGGGAAGCTTGCAAATTACCTTGCTACCCAAAAAGGCAAAAAACCGCTTTTAGTTGCGGGTGATGTTTATCGCCCTGCAGCGATTGATCAGCTGGAAGTACTGGGCGGACAGATTAATGTTCCGGTCTACACAGACCGCGAGTCAAAAGATCCTGTTGGAATCGCCAAAGCTGGTATCGCGGAAGCAAAAAAGAACGGACAGAATGTAGTTATCATAGATACAGCGGGCCGTTTGGCAATTGATGAGCAAATGATGAATGAGATCGCGGAAGTGAAATCAAGCACCAATCCTCATGAGATCCTGTTTGTGGTCGATTCAATGACCGGCCAGGATGCTGTTAATACGGCGAAAGTCTTTAATGATCGCCTTGATTTCACTGGTGTGGTATTAACTAAGCTCGATGGTGATACTCGTGGAGGTGCCGCCCTTTCAATTAAATCTGTCGTTAACAAGCCTATAAAGTTCATTGGTACGGGCGAAAAAATGGAGGCCCTTGACGTGTTTTATCCCGACAGGATGGCTTCCAGGATCCTGGGTATGGGTGACGTGGTTTCCCTTGTTGAGCGTGCGCAAATGCAGTTTGACGAAAAAGAAGCTGCAGAGCTGCAAAAGAAGATCCGCAAGAATAAATTCGACTTTAACGATTTCCTTAGCCAGATCCAGCAGATCAAAAAAATGGGTAACATGAAGGATTTGATGGGAATGATACCTGGTGTTGGAAAGGCAATAAAAGATGTAGACATCGATGATAACGCCTTTGTTCCAATCGAATCAATCATCCGCTCGATGACACCTCATGAGCGCGAAAATCCTGACGGTATAAACCAAAGCCGCCGGAGCAGGATAGCTAACGGTTCAGGTACGAACATCACAGAAGTTAATAAGCTGATCAAACAGTTTGAGGATATGCGTAAGGTGATGAAGCAATTCTCTAATCCTGCGGCAGCAGCAAAGATGATGAAGGGTATGCCGAAGATGCCATTTGGAAAGTAAGGTAAATAGTACGTTGCGGTTTTAACGCAGAGAGCGCAAAGTTTTTCGCAGAGGGCGCAGAGCAATGGCTAATATCTTACCCATAAAATTATGCAAACTTTGCGATCTCTGCGGTTAATTATCCGACCAGTTTCGAGCCTTCGCAAATTTCCATCCCTACAACAATATTACACTACACCCCTATTTCCAGTATAATTCTCCCTCTTATTATTCATAGCTTTATACTAACAGTATGAGTAAGAAATGGTTAAGGGATATTTAACATTGATTTTTCTGCTTCTGTCGCTGTGCTCCCGTGCAGCTTCAATACTCATACCTATGGACGAGACCCAGAAAAACCACCTCAAATCTTACGGCATTGCTTACTGGACATTGAAAAAGGATGTTGCTGTCGACTGGCTTCTTAATTACCGCGGAGGAAGTTTTTTAATAAAGTACGCCCAGCTCATTGAAAATGAATGCCGTGTACGTGGGATTTCCTATGAGGTTATCACTGACGGACAGGTAAACGCCATCCTTACTGAAATAGCAAATCCGGAGGTGAACATGGAAATGGTGAAGCTTGAAACGGCCGCAAAAATTGCCGTGTATTCGCCAAACAATGTGTTTACCACTATAGATTATACGGATGCCGTGCAGCTGGCTCTCGAATATGCCGAAATACCCTACGATATTATTTATGATGAAGAAGTACTCAATGGTGTGCTTCCAAAATACGAATGGCTGCATTTGCACCATGAAGACTTCACCGGGCAGTTCGGGTTATCAGGACAGCGGCAATCGCAGGAGGATATTAATATTCAGAAATCGATAGCTAACCGGCATGGCTATACCAAGGTCTCGCAAATGAAACTCACTGTGGCCAAGAACATCAGTAAATTTATAAGCGGCGGCGGTTATCTTTTCGCGATGTGTTCCGCTGGCGAAACGCTGGACGTGGCTCTTGCAGCAGAAGGGATCGACATTGTCGAAAGTAACTACGATGGGGATGGCAGTGATCCGCGTGCGCAGTCTAAGCTTGATTTTAATAAAACGCTTGCCTTCAGCAACTTTATCTTGAAGCCAGACTATCGCGGTTTCTCAAATATCAATGCCGGAAGGTATGCCAATCCCGAGACTGATTTCTTTACTTTATTTAGCTATTCGGCAAAATGGGATCTTGTCCCATCCATGCTTACCCAGGACCATGAGTTCGTCATCAAAGGATTTAACGGGCAGACTACCGCTTTCAATGAAAGCACTGTGAAGTCGAATGTGTTAGTGATGGGCGAAACAAAGCTGGCTGGTGTAGCGCGTTATATTCACGGCGAATTAGGAAACGGGCAATGGACCTACTTTGGCGGGCATGATCCGGAAGGTGACTTCGGCCGAGGTGGAGGTACTAGTTCCCGCGGCTCGGGAGTACGTTTGCCTAACAATCCTGCAGACCGTAAACGCGATCTGAGCCTTACCCCAAATTCACCCGGATACCGCCTGATCCTGAATAATGTGTTGTTTCCCTCTGCTAAGAAAAAGAAACAAAAGACCTGATTGTCAAGCGCTAGATTGGTTTCCAAATTAATTTTTGTAAGTTAGATCACCTATCTTTGAAAAATGAACCTTCCAAAAATCTGGAGTCTGCGATGGTGCAATGCAACACCAATCCCAATATTTGTGGCGATCTTTTTTTGCTTTGCGATGTACCCTTCTGATGATTTGCTCGCACAAGGATATATCGGCATCAGGCTTACCCCAAATTTTACTGCCGAACCAAAAGTTCTGAATAACTCTCCTGCCAATATTTCGACCGGAACAACGACAGCAATAGAGGCTGGTGTAGATTACACCCATATGCTTAACCGTAAATGGGGACTTAGCGCCGGTACCGACTTTGGCGGAGGCAACTGGTCTTACAACCTGAAAGCACCACTTACCGCATTCAAAGGGGGAGGATCGGGAGAAGTAAACATGTCGAGGTTTCATAACTATTTGTATAACTCAGGAACACTTAATACTGTATATAAGGTTTCAGCTCTTGGAAACGATATTCGAATATTTGCAGGCCCTACTTTCAGACTCAATCACTCGCAGCGGGTTGGTACCACGCGCAGGAGAGATAACACTAGAAATGAAATGTATGCAGATGCTACAGCTGCAGGTTCTGACATGCCCGATTTTTCTGTAGAATATCCGGACAACTCCCGGCTCATTACAATCATGTCCGCCGGTGTGGGATACGAGCATACCATAAATAATAACCTCGATGTGATGCTTGGTTTACGCACAAACTGGGGGATAACATCCGTGAAGAGCAAGGTGACCCTAAACATGAATGACAAGATCTATAGGGGATCTATAAATACCAGCTCAAATTATATTGGTTTTGACATTGCCCTGCGATTCAGGACTTTTTCTGACGGATCAAAGGGGAAATCGTAGCTTCCTGATCCACCCGGTACCGCAATCAATTTAACACTGATTAACAAAGCTTAACATTTTCAATCCCATAATATTTGTATGTTAGATAACCTAACTATGAATTATGATTGTTAAAATGCTGTTTTACCTTTCCGTATTCGCCTTTACGATTTTGACTGCGCCATTAGTACATGCTCAGCACAATGAACTAAGCTTTCACCTCACCCCGCATCAACTTTCGGCAACCAGGCTGGAGGTGAGCTCCCCGGTAGTAATGGAAAAAGACCGATTCGCAGGCCTGGGCGGCGTCAGTTATGCCCGGTTTTCTAAAGCTGGTTTCGGTTTAAGGTATGGTTTTAATTTAGGCTATATTAGGGCACGATTCGATATTCAGCCCAAAGATTACCCGAGAGAAATTTTCGGGCCTGTTATTATTTATAACTCCCTGAGCATTGAACCCGTCAAGCGGCTTAATTTTGGGAAATCGCAGTTTGAAGTATTTGGCGGGGCCGATCTTCGCTATTTTCATAGCAATGGATATTCCAGTTACGGTAATCATTACCAGTCAACTGACCCCTCAGAATTCACTGATTATGAAATTAGACTTAGGCCATTCAAAAACAAATTTCAACCAAATCTTTATAGTGGTATAACTTATATTCAGGCTCTGAATGAAACAAACCGAATCAGCATCAGCTTGCTGCAAAACTTTGGCCTGAAAAAACTCGGTGACGGATTAGTGAGTGCTAGTGCCGATAATGGAGGAACTTTCCAGTCAGTCTTTAATTCCGTGACAGATTTCACCGGCATAAGGGTACAATATGGCAATAATGTAAGCAAAAGAACGACGCCGGTCGCTCCTAACGATGGATTAATACGCAAGGCTCTGTACTGGGAAGCTCTCGGCAGTGGAGGTTTATTTTCCTTTAATTATGACAGAAGACTTAAGCCTGGAAATGATGGATTTGGGTTTCGGGTAGGGCTCGGACTCGTGCCGGACCTGGGTGATAACTCGACTTATTTAACGATACCCCTGTATTTTAATCATATCCTCGGAAAAGGAAGAAGCGGATTGGAAACGGCAGTCGGCCTTACTCCCTGGATCGCCGTTAAAGAAGTTGAAAATGATCCGAAATTAAAAGCCTTCCCCTTTCTTAATATCGGATATCGGTTACAGCCCATTGAGAAAGGGTTTTTATTCCGTTTCGGCTGGACTCCAAATATTCATGATGGTAGATTTGATGCGAGAGGTGCGGGATTGTCCTTAGGGTATAGTTTTAAATAATATCACGGAGCAGTTTCTCCTAAGGGATTGGCATAATCATCTTAACATTGATTAACACAACCTAACACTCCTTAACACCTTGGGAAATAGAATAGATGTAGTTTAGATAGAGCTAATCTATGAAATATGTCTGGAGCTAAAGCCTCTGTTACCCTGCATCCCTCATCCTCGGGTGCAGTCATTTATCAAAGTCTTATTTTAGTAATCTTAATAGGGGGTCTGCTCATATTTTCAGGGCATGGAACTAGGGCCCAGGAAAATGGAACACGGCGAAAGTCAGTATAAGCCGAATTTCTGGGAAACGGTGGGTTTCTGACATTAAACTACGATACAAGGCTCAACTTCGACCGGAACGATGGATTAGGAGTGAGAGCGGGAATTGGCTTTGGAGGGTTCCATTTTCTGAATTCGGACCCTTATTGGTTAAATTCTGTGAAGTTCGGGACCAGCTATACATCAGTCCCATTGCAATTGAACTATATTGCTGGCAAAAAAAGGAGTGGTTTGGAAGCCGGGGTCGGAATCACACCAGAATTTACTTTTAATCGAAAAGGTACCGACCCTAATGTCCAGGTAACTGGGATATTGAATTTGGGATACCGACTACAGCCAGTGGATGAAGGACTTTCGCTTCGCGTAACGGCGTCGCCAGGAATTTACCAGGGTAAACTTTTCCCTATTGGCGCGGGTATATCTTTGGGTTATAGTTTTCGGTAATTATTTAGTCGGTCAAGGGGGACCGATTCTAAACGATGGAGAATAATGATTTGGCATCAAGCCGATACACTTCCACTAACTCCCATTCTTTCGCTTCAGCATAATACCGCGCGCGTTGTTCGTGATGTTCTGGACTGTCGCCGATAACCTGTATATCGGTACAACTCTGAGCCAGATGCCGATGCGTTTGTGTGAGTTCATCTGATCATGTATTTAAAGAATTGTTTACCTAAATATAGCAAATACTGATATTCCTGCTAGGAGTATAAATTTCTATCTGGAATGAATTCTATTATTAGCTAAAGAAGATATTTTACTTATAATACCTGATAATTAGCATATCAGTCATTTTAGACGCAACTTTTCCGCTGTGATCCCGTAGACAGTATTGTTTAAATTTTTATCTAATAAAGAAAATCATGAAAAACATGCGAACAAACAAAAACCATTTCCTCACTGCCCCTCTATTAGGGTTGATGTTGGCAGCCCTCTTTGTAGGAGGATGTAAAAAAGAATTTTCATCATCGGGGACGGTTACTAAACCCGATATTACTATGAGTACAGAAGGGGCTCTAGGCAAAATTGAACCACTTCGCGTAAGCCCGAGCGGAGATCTTATTATTACCATGAAAAGTCCATCCGTAAAACGGGTATTTCCAGACCTCCAGGCAAAAGAAAAGATAACCGCCGAATTACGGGAATCTAAGAAAAAGAAAAAAGCCGAAGGCATGACGACATCTAACGTATCCTTCACAGCTACCAACCAAGGCACATACTACGCCTGTTATGGTGAAGTTCCTTCGACGGGACTCCCACATGACTGGTATTTGATTGATTGGTATACAAATGTGTATACTTATATTGGTACATCGGGCGATAACACGATTAATTTCTATGTTGACAAACCGTCTCTTTATGGGCAATACCGTCTGTGGGCTGAGGGTCCGGGGGGTGGGAGTTTTACTGGCTATCAATACCTGGGGGAACCATACACTGGTGTAACAATTAGCAGCGGAATTTTATCGTTTACAGATCAGGCAGCCTATGACGCCGTAGAAACTCGATTGCTAAACGCCTACGAGGCGCATCAAACCTTCATAGATAATTATGATAACCTCAGCTATGATGCAACCGATGCAGCCTTGATTTCGGCAGGCTTTGATGAATTTCTCCCGTATAAAAGATTTGAATCTCACTTCGGTATCAGTTCTCTTCGAGCACAAATCCAAAGCGAAAACGATTATTGGTATACACAAAGCCATTCGGACATGTCCACATTTCCCGATAACGATTATGTTGGTTACTCATACGAGCAACAAACATTGATGAACACAGAAGGTAAATTCGACATGGGTGAAGGCACCATAACTTTGCCTACTACTGTGGCCTTTGGGGGCTGGCCAGACCCACAGAACCCTGGTTCAAATTCCTGCGTATTTCAGGGCCAAAAGAATGGTCACGAGGATTATGGAGACGACAGGACGGTTAGAAAAAAAGTACTAGTTGTAAAATTGGATAATGCAACGAAATTCATAGGAAACAGTCAAACATTTAAGTTAAGAACATATGGTTTGATTACCCCTTCAGTTCAGAAACAGAGAACGAAGGTATATGGTGGTTATTACAACGGGTCTTGTGTTTATCAAAATACATTTGACTCTGGTCTTACTAATTCTGGAGATAAAAAACGATTTTCTCAGCGGGTCGCAGAAAAGAGGGCTGTTGCTATGCTTGCTTCAAAATCAGGTGAGTTTTCAATGGCGGTGACAATAAGTTCACACAGTACGACACCGTTTGTTCAAACATATACACATTAAGCGTATCTTCGTAAAGAAATTTATATGTTACCTCGTTATAAACTTATCATTTTCATATTAACATCAGCCGTAATATTTACGGCTGATGTTTTATCTTGTTATGGACAAAGTGTGGCCATAGGCTTTCGCGGCACTGCGGCATTTTACCCGTCAGTTAAAGTGGTTAATCCATCGCCTTCTAACATTTATGGTCCGGCTGATTTTTCGCCGATTATTGGAATTTATGGGCTAAAGTATTTCAGAATAGGGCGTGTAGGTATTAAAGCTTCCATTGAACGTGGCGGAATCCCTCATAATCTGGGCATCGATGCACCAAGAAATGCATTCGGAACGGGTGGTGGAGGTGACGAACAAATAAACTCGCTATATAGCAGCAATGACATTACTTATAACGCGCTCACACTCTCAGCCGCCTATAAACTACCAGTTAAGAGAAGATTCCTCGAATTTACCGTCGGGCCCAGTATTCGGCATTACGGCTATGATAAGGGAGGATACGAGGGTATGATATTTGCGTATAACAGAAGTGTGCCGTACGATTTCGAAGACCCTGCTTCCGGACCCGCTGACTTGGTTACAAGAATTTATGGTTTGGATAAATTCCAAGTCAGTTTTCCAGTCTCGGTAGACTATGTCATCAGAACAACCAAACGCACCCAATTCAAGGTTGGAATTATGCACAACATCGCAAATCCACTTTCAGGTGAACTCGAGGTCATGATGAATGGTAAGATTTACGAGGGCACATTTCAGCCAAGAACTGGATTCTGGGGCTTGAATCTCCAATATGAACGATTATCAAAAAAATCGGCCATATCCTATACAAAACGATAACTACCTACTGCTGTGTTAAGCGGGTATAGAAGGGCGATATTTATTGAAAATTACATACGCCCCGGCCTATCATCAGTTAATTATGACGTTCGACTAAAAAAGGACGTTAATTCTGGATTTGGAGTTGCTGCCGGTTTTGGCTTAGGAGCTGGCTACTATGTAGAAATTACCAATGACAATAAGAACAGTAGGAAATGATTACTGGCTTTGCCGATTGGTCTCAACTATATTCTGGGTGCAAAAAGGCATGGTCTGGAATTGGGAGTAGGCATAACACCCCAGATACCCATTGAGTAAGTTCGTGAAGGTAGGGATGAATTCAGTGATTTTTATATCCCAGTTCGTATTGGATACCGCTTTCAGCCTTTGGGAGAAGGTCTCATTGCCCTTGTAGCTATTCTTCCAATTGGTGAAAAGACTCCCACAACTAACTTCGGATTTGACGAGTTTAACGTTGGAATATCACTGGGTTATAGTTTTAAGTAAGAACATATCGAAAATCTGCAGTTATATAGTTTTAAGAAAATTCCTAACCGTTGATAACTTTCTATTTTAAACGGATCTACCAGATCCGAAAAATTGGGTCGCTATTATTTTTCACTCACAAAGTGTGAGATGATTCTGCTGAGATAACTATTTTAGATAGACTCCAATTCATGTTTATGGAAAAAATTGATGATTACTTCCGATTCACACTTTTTATAGTGTTTTCCTTTGCTATCGTGTATTCTCTTAATTTTTCCCTTAACCTTGTCTTTGGCGCACTTCTTAAAAACTACAGTACAACAATTATGATTTCATCATTAATCGTCGCACTCCTTTTTATGGTCATTGGAACGATTTGTTTCGGATCAGTAGCTTTTCTTGTGAGAAAGCTCAATTCCGTTAGGAGAAAGGGAGTGATAATCGTTGTCCCTGTTTGTTTGCATATTCGATGTGGACTGTGAGAAATATTTTTACCCGTTGGCATATCGAATACGGGTACGATCAGGAAGCCCTTGCATATAAAGTTGCCCTATACTCAGTGTGCTTCCTAATGCTGTATATGACTTATAAGATAAGTAGGATCCTTTCTATAAGCAAGTAGTCGTGAGCATGGGTATTGTTATGAGTGAGTTTAGTGTATGCAAAGCCTCGTTCACTCATTCCTAACGAAAAAGCCACCCTTTCGGTGGCTTTCGTCTTGGATTTCTATTTGTTCGGATAACTTTACATAATTCCGCTGCGACCACCGCTTCAAACATCTTGGTGTGATAATGGGTTTTGCTTTCTTTCTCCTTAACGTATTGATGTCGAAGCACAGGGTGCTGCAACACCGCGTATTCAAGCAACTGTCCACGTGGTTTAAGCGAGTATGGTGCTTGAGATCTTCTCTTGTAAAGAGCGTGATTTCGCATCGATACCGTGTTGCCAACGCTTGAACCTTATCCAGTACCTGTTGTAGTGGGGAGTCCGGTGTTATAAGTGGAGGTATCTTTATAGCAATATTCGTGATCGCATTTCGAACAATGTATTTTTCATATCGTGCAAGAATGGCTTTTTCCTTTGCTTCCGACCACTACCCGGCGAAGAGAGGTGTTTCCCATACCGTTAGTTCATTTCCCTGGAGAACGGCAACACCCGTTCTCCTCGTTCCGAGACTAACAGCCAGGATATTCATCGTTTGGATATTCTTCATCTTCTATATAGTCCTTCTCAGGTTGGCTAGCAACAAGGTGATTAAACAATGCACCCCGAGAAGTACGAATGCTTGTTTCTGGAAGTGATGCGACACTTACCTTTCCCTCATTCCTTTAACCCTCTCACTCCTCCACCTCCGGCATTTTGTAATTTAGTTTCCTACCTAATACACCATGCCAGTAAAAACCTACGGGAGCTCTGTTTTCGGGATTGAAGCCATAACCATCACCATCGAGGTTAATATGAGCGGCGGCACAAAATACTTCATAGTGGGCCTGCCGGATAACGCAGTAAGGGAGAGTTTATTCCGCATAGAGAGTGCGCTCAACAACTCTGGTTACAAAATGCCCCGGCGAAAGATCGTGGTAAACCTTGCTCCCGCAGATATACGTAAGGAGGGGTCTTCGTATGACCTTCCAATTGCTATGGGAATCCTTGCAGAATCCAGTCAGATAACGCGTGAAAAGCTCAAAGAGTTCTTAATAATGGGTGAGGTTTCTCTGGACGGCGGCTTGCAGCCGATCAAAGGTGCCTTGCCTATAGCGATACAAGGAAAGCGTGATGGGTTCAAAGGATTAATTCTTCCTAAAGTAAATGCGAGGGAAGCTGCGATAGTCGAAGATTTTGAAGTATATGGTGTAGAAAACCTATACGATGTCATCCAGTTCTTCATCGGGAAAAAGCCATTGGAGCGTACTATTGTCGACACAAAACAAGAATTTCTAAATAACATCAGTAATTACGAAAGCGACTTCTCTGATGTTAAAGGCCAGGAAAATATAAAGCGCGCCCTGGAGATAGCGGCTGCCGGAGGACATAATGTGATACTCATCGGACCGCCCGGCGCCGGCAAAACCATGCTCGCCAAAAGGCTTCCCACCATCCTGCCCCCTTTAAATTTATACGAAGCACTCGATACCACGAAGATCCATTCCGTAGCCGGGAAATTATCTGCATCCGATTCTATCATGACCGTCAGGCCGTTCAGATCTCCGCATCACACCATTTCGGACGTTGCCCTCGTCGGCGGAGGAACTAATCCCCAGCCCGGAGAAATATCACTTGCGCATAATGGAGTTCTTTTCCTGGACGAATTGCCTGAATTTAAACGCACGGTTCTGGAGGTGATGCGGCAGCCACTGGAAGAGCGGCGGGTAACTATCTCCCGGGCGAAATGTACGATAGACTATCCCGCAAGCTTTATGCTGGTGGCATCTATGAACCCCTGCCCCTGCGGTTTTTACAATCATCCCGAAAAGGAATGTATCTGTGGCCCGGGTGTTGTTCAACGGTATCTGAGTAAGATCTCAGGCCCTTTGCTCGACCGCATCGACCTGCATGTCGAGGTGACACCAGTAAACTTCAGCGAGCTCTCATCCGACCGACCGGCAGAGAAAAGCAAATTAATCCGGGAACGCGTAACCGCCGGCCGGGAGATCCAGCACCTGCGCTTTGAGGAAAAAGAAGATGTGTTCTGCAACGCACAAATGAGCCCCAATATGGTGAGGAACATTTGTAAGATCAATGATGCCGGGCAGGCGCTTTTAAAACAGGCTATGGAAAAGCTCGGATTATCTGCACGCGCGTACGACCGCATCCTCAAAGTTTCACGCACTATCGCCGACCTGGCACAAAGTGATGAAATACAGCTGGAGCACCTGGCCGAAGCGATACATTACAGGAGTCTGGATAGAGATGGCTGGGCGGGGTGAAGCTCTGCTGTTTTGTTTTTAGAAATTCTAAAATAAATTATTATTATCTAAATTATTTATATATTTGTAAATGTGATTTATGGTTATTATCAGCTATGGAACACTTCGCGATTTTTTTGAAAAGCACGCGAATTCCAAAGACGCACTTAACAATTGGTACCGGATCGTTTTGAAAAGCAACTGGTCTGATTATCACGAAATGAAAATAATGTTTAACTCTGTTGATGCGGCAGGAAATGACCGGTTTGTTTTTAATATCAGAGGGAACAACTATAGATTGGTCGCCCTGATATTTTTTGATATCCGAACCGTTTATATCCGTTTTGTGGGTACGCATAAAGAATATGATAACATAGACTGTTCCAGGGTTTAACAAAACTCAGGGGCAACACAGAAAGTATTAAAAATCTTTAGGGAATGGAAAAGGTAACGGGCGAAGAAAAGTACAAAGAGATCATGAAAAGGGTTGATAGCCTTATGGCTAAAGGCAGCGAACGTGTTTCCAAAAAAGAACTGGTAGAAATTCGTGAGCTTGCCGTAAGCCTTCAGGATTATGAACAAAAGAAATATGTAATCGATCCGCCTTCCACTCTAGCCGGAATGATTGAAATGCGCATGTTCGAAATGCGCCTGAAACAAAAAGATGTTGCTAAAAAACTAAGAATAAGTGACGCAAAGCTTTCACTGATCATGAATGGCAAGCAAAAGCCGGATGTTGATTTCCTCAAGGCAGTCCATACCGAACTCAAGGTTGACGCTGAATTCATTTTGCGACATACGTAATAACAGGCCTCGGTCAACCTCCGGAATTAAAACTGAAGTGTAACGGGCGAATGGTCAACTTTCCACTATCAACTCTCCATTAATTTCCTCTACCTTTGTTTAGATGGATTACCAGGTACACACCCTGCAGAGCGGAATACGCGTTTTGCACAAACCCACAGCTTCTAACATTTCTCATGCCTGCATTATAGTCAATGCGGGTTCGCGGGATGAGGGTGATTCTAAAGACGGCCTGGCGCATTTTATCGAACACCTGCTCTTTAAAAAAACCGAAAGAAGAAATACAAACCAGATACTTAACCGGCTTGAGCTTGTTGGCGCAGATCTTAATGCCTATACCACGAAGGAATATACCTGCGTTCACGCGTCGTTTCTAAAACCTCATCTGGAGCGCTCACTCGATCTGTTTGAAGACATTGTTTTTCACTCGGTATTTCCGGAGGATGAGATGGCAAAAGAGAAAGACGTCATCCTCGATGAGATCAGCTCCTATCACGACCAGCCTGACGAAGCGATAAATGACGATTTCGAAGACCTGCTTTTTGAGGGGCACCCGCTGGGTAGAAACATCCTTGGCACGCTAAAGTCAGTTAAGTCATTTACTCAGAAGGATATTTTGGACTTTCTTCGGTCAAACTACATGACGGATGAAATTATAATCGGCGTTTGCGGTGATTATAATTTTAAAAATCTGATCCGGGTTTCTGAGAAGATCTTCGGTAAGATCCCGCGGAACAAACAAGAGCGGAAAAGAACGGTTATCAATTCTTATACTCCTAATGAGCTCCGCTTCAACAAGCCTATAAATCAGTCGCATTGCGTAATTGGCAACCGTTCATACGCTATGCATCACGAACACAAAACAGGCTTTTTGCTTTTGAACAATCTTCTTGGAGGTATCGGAATGAGCTCACGGCTTAACCTCGAGATCCGTGAAAAACATGGTATTGCTTATACTATTGAGTCGAATTATACACCGATGAGTGATACCGGAATCTTCTCTATCTATTTGGGTACGGACCCTGAAAAAATGCCAAAAGCATTAAAGCTCGTGGAGCGTGAGCTACAGAAACTCAGGGATCAAAAACTCGGGCCCATACAATTACACCAGGCTAAACAGAAGTTCATCGGCCAGATTGCTCTCGGCGAAGAGAACCGGATGGGTTTAATAATTTCCATGAGCAAGAGCCTTCTTGATTATGGAAAAGTGGATTCGCTGGAAGAAGTATTCGCCAGGATTAATGCAGTATCATCATCTCAAATCCTGGAAATAGCCAACCAAATGTTTGATCCTACTTTATTAAGCAGGCTGACATTTGATCCGCAGGAGCTATCCTGAGTCTGAATAAGATCAATCTCAAATCTGTATGCTCTCCATTTAGAATAATTCTAAATAGTTTTTAAATTATAATTACTCTTGCTACTTTTGCATCAGAATAAAATGAGTCTAAATAACAATAGATATATGAACACCCAAAAAACCTATGCCTTTATCTTAATTTTTTTCATTTCACTTTCGAGCTTTATTACAGTCGCGGAAGGGATCAAAAGCAGCATCATACAGGGTAAGATCACAACTGCTGACGGCCTTCCGGCTGCTTACGTCAATGTAGGAGTGAAAGGTATTAAAAGCACCATTTCAGATGAAAACGGATTTTATATCCTAAAGAATATCCCCGCTGGCAACCACATCATTAAAGTTTCCTATGTTGGTCTGATTGGTGAGGAAAAATCTATTTCCTTAAACTAAAGTGTGAATCCCATAACGCCTCGACAATTTCTAACAACTTTATCATACAAATTCTAATAAAAGCCGGGGATAACATCTCCGGCTCTTTGCGTTAAGCTAATTATATCCCTGATATGAAACAAAATTTACCAAAATCTGCATGGCCAAAAGTCCGTAAATTTTTGACCGATGTGCATTTGTGGCTGGGCCTTGGAAGCGGACTGATCGTGCTGGCTATCTGCTTTAGCGGAACCATCTACGTTTACAATACAGAGATCAGGGAATTAGCACAGCCGGAGTTATATCGCGTCGAGTCTGATGCCGGAGCTGCAAAGCTTTCGCCGGAAGATATAATTACGCGCGTCTCAAATGAAACAGGCGGAAAAGTTATAAGCATTAAGATCCCTTCGGATCCTGAGAGATCGTATGTTCTTTCTGTCAGGAAAGAAGAAGAAGAAGGGAAAGGTGAAAAGAAGGAGGGAGCAGGAAAAGGAGAGCGTGAGCGGTTTGATAAGAAAGAAGGCGGTAACGGTGTCAAAAAAGGTGAGGGTCAGGATAAATCTGCGGCCGGTGCGGCGGCACCGGCAGCACCACCCCGCACACAATACTTTGTTAACCCCTACACCGGCGAAATTCTTGGAAACAGTCAGGATAAAACGGCTGTCTCCGTATTTATGGGGTATTTATTCAGTTTGCACAGATGGCTGCTCCTTGACAAGATCAAAGAACCCTTGTTTGGCGAGCTGCCGAATAAAACTCTCGGCAGTTATATTAGCGGTACTGCGACGATCCTATTCACTTTGGGAGTTATTACGGGATTCGTTATCTGGTTCCCTCACCGTGTCAGCAACTGGAAACAGGGCCTCAAGGTTAAATGGAATGCCAACTGGAAACGCGTAAATCATGACCTGCATAATAGTCTGGGTTTCTACAGTTGCATTTTCCTGTTTATGATGGGTATAACGGGACCGCAATGGTCATTCCCCTGGTACCGGGAAGCGCTTAGGAAAACTTTGGGCACCTATCAGCCAGCAGATGCTCCTAAACCAGAAGCTCCAAAATCTGCTATGCAGCCCGGTCTTTCTTTGAAACCTCTTAGTATCTCCGATTACATCAAGGCAGCAGATCAAAGCCTGAAATATAAGGGTGATAATTTGGTAACTCTTGCTGCTGATTCGTCAGAAGCTATTGCGGTCAGCAAAACACGGACTGGCTTTTTCGCCCCGGTTGCCGCAGATAAATTGTTTCTCGACCAGTATTCAGGAAAAGTTCTGCAAACTGACATCTTCAGGGAAAAGCCCATCAATGAAAGGATCTCCAATTCCATTAAGGCAATTCATGTTGGCGACGTTTACGGCAGTTTCACCAAGCTTTTATATTTTCTTGCTTGCTTAGTTGCAACGAGCCTGCCGATAACAGGAACAATGATCTGGCTGAATAAACTGAAAAAAAGATAAGTAGCCCGGGATACATTCAGACGATACCCTGGTCATTGATGCCAGCGAAGGGTCGGTATTTGCTTCCTAGACGAAAGAAACATATTTTTGCTCTATGAAACTCCCTATTATCGCCTATGGTGATTCCGTTTTGAGAAAGAAAGCTGCCGACATAAGCCAGGATTATCCTGAGCTGGATGTGTTAATAGCTAACATGTTCGAAACGATGTACGGCGCCCACGGTGTGGGTTTGGCTGCTCCTCAGATAGGCTTTTCAATCCGCCTGTTTGTGATTGACGCGACTTCTTTTGCAGAAGATGAACCCGCGCTTAAGGATTTCAAAAAAGTATTTATCAATGCTCACATCGTTGAAGAAAGCGGAGAAAAGTGGACGTTCAATGAGGGCTGCCTTAGTATTCCGGAGATCCGTGAGGATGTAAACAGACAAGACACTGTTAAGATCTCATATTACGATGAGAATTGGAACCAGCACGAAGAAACATTTAATGGTTTAGCGGCCCGCATTATTCAGCATGAATACGATCACATAGAAGGAAAACTATTCACTGATAAATTAAGCCCTCTTCGTAAAGCTATGCTTAAAAACAGGCTTGATTCTATCTCGAAAGGATTAGTGAAAGTAGAATATAAAATGAAATTCCCGGCTCTTAAAAAAGGCAGGCGCTAAGAATTACTGTCCCCGGCTCTTATCCCCGTTTACAATCTGCTGAATGAGTGCCCCCCAAGCAAATGGGTTAAGCAACGGGTTTGCCAGACGCTGGTTGATATTCCTGTTGGTCAGGCGCGCGTGGTTATTCTGGAAATTATAGCTCTGCATTTCAGCGCCGTCTCTCGGAAGGCTGGCCATCATTGCGGAGAGGCTTTCTTTCGACACATTTTTCCGGGCTATCTCCAGATCATCATCGGCAAATTTCATCGTCATGAATTCCTTTTTGAATTCATCTGTACTCGCCCAGGGATAAACCCGCACAGCAGGCAGATTAATAACGTCCTGCTTCATGGCAACCACAACAGTATAACTGCTTTCTGAAATATCCTGAGGAATAACCAGGCCTTCTTTTTTATAACCAATTGCCGTGAATAACAATGTATCTCCCACATTCGCTACAAAGGAGAAATAGCCTTTGTAGTTGGCAGCATAGAATTGCGCTTTGCCGGTTACATTAGTAATAGTTACATAAGGTACAACCGTGTTACTATCGACATTAACGATTACTCCTGAGAATTGCACAAGCTTTTTCGCAACGGTTTGGGAAAACCCTGCCGTTGCAGCGAATAAAAGGATCAGAAATAACGTTATGCGCATTTTCAAAGTTAATATAATAGGGGTCGCAGGATTGTTAAATTGTGTTAAAACACTTCTCTACGGGGATAAACGGGTATTTCTCTATTGTATTGTTACTGTAGTCTTTCGGGAAGAACGGCAGCGGGGTCATCTATATCCGTTAAGTTGATAGCTTCTATACCCCCTATTTCAGGAACAGACCTCATAATCGCCTGCTCTATACCTGCTTTAAGTGTCATTATACTCATCGGACATGAACCGCATGATCCTAATAAACGTAAGCGCACAATATTATCGGGGGTGATCTCCTCGACTGATACATTTCCACCATCAGCCTCGAGATAGGGACGGATAGTATCCAATGCAGCTTCAACTCTTTCCAACAAATTCATGGTGTTCTATTTTCATTTGTATATTATTTTGTTTTTTATGGTAATGAGCCTGCCTACCGCAGGCAGGCTTATATTCATATCGTTGTGTGAGCGGCAAGCTCATGCAGGTTTTATAAAGATACGAATTTTTTAAAAAATGTTATTTAACAGCGTTTCGGATGGCAACCTGCTGGGCGACTTTTTCGGCAATCTGCATAAATGCTTCCCCCATCAGGTCGTTTTCATTCAGAATTACTGGCTTGCCTCCATCGCCGGCATCGCTTATGCTTTTCACTAATGGTATTTCACCTAAGAATGGGATCCCATACTGCTGTGCGAGTACCTGGCCACCATTTTGTCCAAATATGTAATATTTGTTCTCAGGCAATTCAGCAGTAGGAAAGTAGGTCAGGTGTTCTACCACGCCCAGTAAAGGAATATTGATCGAATCCATTAAAAACATACCAACTCCCTTTCTAGCATCGGCAAGGGCTACATTTTGCGGAGTAGTCACGATTACCGCACCGGTGATCGGAAAGCCCTGGGTAATCGTAATATGGATATCGCCTGTACCCGGAGGAAGATCGACTATCATATAATCCAGCTCACCCCAGTCTGCATCGTTAAATAATTGCTTAACAGCTGTAGAAACCATTGGTCCCCGCCACGGCACAGGTTGGTTTGGATCGGTAAAAAAGCCTATTGATAATAGCTTGATCCCGTATTTTTCAATTGGCTCTATCCTGGTTTTGCCTTCTGCATTCTGAGAAGCCTGCGGACGCTCGCCTTCGACACCAAACATAATCGGGATTGATGGGCCATAGATATCTGCATCGATAAGCCCAACTTTTGCGCCTTTCTTCGCGAGACCAAGTGCAAGGTTAACCGCAACGGTAGATTTACCGACGCCGCCTTTTCCGGATGCTACTACAATAATATTTTTGATGCCTTTCAGGCCGGGCTCTATCCTGCTCGTCACCCTGGAACTCATATTGATTGATATTTCAGCGTCTTTACTTACAAAATGCAATATTGCGTTCCTGCAAGCGTTTTCCAGCATATCTTTCATAGGACACGCTGGCGTTGTCAGCACAACCGTGAAACTAACTTTATTACCGTCGATCTTCAGATCTTCTATCATGTTTAGAGTAACCAGATCTTTTTTTAGATCGGGATCTTCAACATATCGTAACGCGCTAAAAATCTGTTCGGAGGTAATCATTTCAGGGTTTAGGGAAAATTTGTTTTTTATCAGGTTGTTTTGTTTTTAGTACTGAACCGGCCAAGCAGATGGACGAACTGAATTAGCTACACCAACGCAGACAGGCCTGCCTGCGGTAGACAGGCTTTTTTATATATTTGTCAGCGGCGGCTTCTCAGTTTTATAAGCCTGACGCAAATCTACTAAACCGGAAGGGTTTATCACTAGCAGATAAAGGGATTTTACAGTGGTTTGACCCGCAAAATAAAATATGGCCAAAACGTTTCTAAGACTTAATACGTTATCTCTCAAAAGATCGGGAAACCCTCTTATGCAGATACCTCGGAAATACATTAAAATAGCGCTTATTACCCTAACAAGTCTTCTTGTTATCATCATAATTGCCGGCAGTATTGCCTATGCCAAAAGAGAGGCGATACTACGGGCAGCAATCCAAAAAGGAATTACTAAAGCTAAGCGGGATTACGATCTGGAAGTTAAGATCGGCAGTGCGAATTTTGCGGGGCTCAGCACGGTGAACTTTAAGAACATTACCGTCGTACCGGAAGGTCGCGATAGCCTTGCGAATATTCAGAATTTCAAAGTTGGCGTTAAGCTGTTTCCCCTGTTATTCGGGGATATAAAGCTTTCCGAAATTATCTTAAATAAGGGGCAGATAAACCTTGTGAAAAGAGATTCGATAAGTAATTACGATTTTATTTTCCGGAAGAAAAACGTGGACAGTACGGAGACGAAATCTGAATTAAATCTTTCTAAACTGGCTAACAGCCTGATCAACCAATTGCTTTATAAGATCCCGGACGAAATGGATATCCGGGATTTTGAAGTAAAGTTCAGAGATGACACCAGCGCACTGAATTTTTATACAACCAGCGCAACTATTGATGGCGGCGATGTTGAATCCACAATAAAGGTTAACGGGAACGAGTCAACCTGGCATGTGCAGGGGACAGTTGACCCCGCGGATCAGCAACTCGACCTGATGATGTTCGCGGACAATAAAAAAGTGGAACTGCCCTTTCTTGAAAAGAAATTCGGCCTTAAACTAAGTTTTGATACGGCCTCCACCGAGATGAAAGGGATACAAAAGAGCGGCGATGAATTGGAAATAAATGGATCATGGGGTGTAAAAAACCTTTTGGTCAATCATGTAAGGATATCTGCGAACAATATTATTGTGCCCAACGCTTCCCTCGACGCTGTTATGGTGATCGGAAAGAATTTTGTTTCAATTGACAGTACGTCAACAATTCATGTAAAGGATATTTCCATCCATCCGTTTATTAAATACACACTTTCTCCCACTAAGATCTATGAGCTGAAAGTGCATACAGATGAGATGGATGCGCAACAGGTGATAAACTCTTTTCCTCAGGGCCTCTTTGAATCCCTGGAGGGGTTGCAGGTTAAGGGTAAAGTAAAATATGATCTTGATTTTTACCTGGATTCAAAAATGCCTGACAGTGTAATTTTTAACTCTGAGCTGAAAAACGTTGATTTTAAGGTAGTAAGGTGGGGTAAAGCAAATCTCCAGAAGATAAATAAGACATTCGTTTATACTCCGTTCGAGTACGGAAAGCCAATGCGTAATATTGTCGTAGGACCAGAAAATCCCGATTACGTTCCGATTGATCAAATCTCTCCTAATTTAAAGAACGCACTTCTGACTGCCGAGGATCCCTCATTCTACAGCCATAATGGATTCGTTGCAGAGTCTTTCCGAAAATCTATTATCACCAATTTTAAAGAAAAAGCTTTCAAACGTGGTGGAAGTACGATCTCCATGCAGCTGGTAAAAAACGTTTATCTGAGCAGGCAGAAAACAATGGCACGAAAGGCGGAAGAAATGCTGATTGTATGGATCATTGAAAACGGCAATCTCTCAAGCAAGCAGCGAATGTTCGAGATCTATCTCAATCTGATCGAATGGGGCAGGAATGTTTATGGAATAGGTGAGGCTGCAAGATATTATTTTGGGAAACACCCCTCTCAGCTTGATATTGGCGAAGGGATCTTTCTGGCCAGCATAGTGCCGCGCCCCAAAGGAGGCCTCTACCGCTTCGATGGCGACGGGAGCTTACGGCAATCGTTACGCGGATATTTCCGGCTCATAGGAGGCCTTATGGCGCGGAGGGGGTTAACCGCCCGGGACAGTAGTGCCTACGGGTTCTACTCTGTCAGGTTAAGAGAAGGGTTAAGGTCGGGTATACCTATGGTTGACTCATTGACTGCCGATAGTTTGATGGTTGTAGAGCCGGAGGAGGAGTTGACCATTCTGGAAAAGATAATTGGAAAAAGACGCCCGGATACCGTTGCGGTAAAAGACGTAAATAAGCCGAAGCCTGTAAGCAAGGATACCGTAGCTGCACCTGCCGATACAAGGAAAACACGAAGGGAGCAGCGGCGTGAACAAAGAGACGTCAAAAAGAATGAAGACGATTAAGTTTGCTTAAATTTAAGATATGAGGATTGAAATAGACGAAAAGGCTTTTGACCTGATGCTGGAATATGAGCAGATTAAAAAAAGGATCCGACTAATCGGCATTCAGTTGAATGTTGATTTTGAGACCCGAATCCCGGTTTTCGTTGGCGTTTTAAATGGCAGCTTCATTTTTCTTGCCGATCTGATAAAGGAAATCAATATTTCATCCGAAGTGACTTTCGTCAAGGTGTCGTCTTACGAGGGCGATAAAAGCGCTGGCAAGATCAAAAAGGAGATCGGTCTGCAAATGAACCTGAAGGGGAGAGACGTTATAATTGTTGAAGACATAGTTGATAGCGGAAAGACTTTACGATACATCCTGGATATGATAAACAAGGAAGAGCCGGCATCGGTTAATGTGTGTACGCTCCTTTTGAAACCTAACTCCCTAAAGACGAAGTTTGACGAGATCTGCTACATTGGTTTTGAGATCCCTGATGAATTTGTTGTTGGTTATGGACTGGATTACAATGGGCTCGGCAGGAACTTGAGAGATATTTATCGGGCGGTTTCTAAATAGCTATTTGACCACATAGTTTTTTATCGCAGTTCACGAATGTCTTTATTCTTTGCTGCTCGTTCTTTAATCTGCAAATTGCCGGAAAAATGTATTTTTGCTTAAACATTCAGCCAAAAAATGACCACTCATAAGGAAGGATACTCGTCCATAGCGCTATGCATACTATTTATTTTTATTCTCAATGCTATTGTTCATTATCTGCTTCCCGAGACTGCATGGCTTCACTGGATAATCTATATCCTTTCGTTCACACTCTTTGTAATTATTCTTCAATTCTTCAGAAGCCCAACTATTCTTGTTCAACAAAATGAAGATCAGGTTATATGCCCCGCCGACGGGAAGGTTGTCGTAATCGAGGAAACGGATGAAACGGAATACTTAAAAGACAGGCGGATCCAGATCTCTGTTTTTATGTCGCCGATAAATGTTCACGTAAACAGGAATCCGATCTCAGGAATAGTGAAATATTCAAAACACCATGCAGGTAAATTCCTGGTAGCATGGCATCCAAAGTCTTCCACTGAAAATGAGCGCACAACAGTCGTAATTGAAAACGGCAAAGGCGTTTCTGTTCTGTTTCGCCAAATAGCAGGTGCATTAGCAAGGCGGATTGTTTGTTATTCTAAAGAGGGTGAAGAAGCAATTCAGGGCGAGCAATTCGGTTTTATTAAGTTTGGTTCACGTGTGGACATATTCTTGCCACTGGGAACTGAAGTTAATGTTGACCTAAATCAGGCTGTTAAAGGCGGGATCACTGTTCTGGCGTACCTGAGGACGGCGCAAAAACGGTCGAAAGCGGAAGACAATTAACAGACCTATAAACCGGATTTTTCGTCACGATATTCGTTCAGGATCGTCTGCACTGGTAAGGCGAATTTTGCTCCATTA